>JAPUGI010000372.1 GCA_027292925.1 Gammaproteobacteria bacterium | reverse complement strand
CCGGTCGCAATGGTGCGTAACCTGGAGTTGTTCTTTGCACGGGAATCTTGCGGCTTCTGTACCCCCTGTCGTGAGGGATTGCCCTGGATCTACCAGATTCTGGATGACATTGAGAATGGCCGTGGCGAACCTGAAGATATCGCGACACTCGAAAAGCAGAGCGCTTTTATTGGCGCAATCGGCAACACTCATTGCGCGCACGCGCCTGGAGCGATCGAACCACTGTCCAGTGCCATGAAGTTTTTTGCCGAAGATTTTAGACGGCATATTGAGGAAAAAAGATGCAGTTACTTACCATAGAAAGTCCTCATCCCTGTCGTCCTCAGGAATACCCATAAATGGCCAGGATAACGGTCGATGGCCGCGTTTTAGAAGCCGATGAATCTAACAATCTTTTAGAGGCGTTGCTGGGCCAGGGTGAGGATCTGCCTTATTTCTGCTGGCATCCGGAGATGGGTTCTGTTGGCGCTTGTCGGCAGTGCGCAGTCGTTCAATATATGAACGAAGATGACCAGAACGGCCGAATCGTAATGTCATGCATGACCGCTGTCACGGATGGCTCAATTTTTTCAGTACAGGGAGAGGCAGCCGCTAGTTTCAGGCAGTCAGTTGTAGAAAACCTGATGCTGAATCACCCCCACGATTGCCCCGTTTGTGAAGAAGGCGGTGAATGCCACCTGCAGGACATGACGGTTATGACCGGCCACAGGGACAGGACCTACCGGCATCTGAAGACTACTTTCAGGAATCAATACCTTGGGCCATTTATCGGCCATGAAATGAACCGTTGCATCACCTGTTTCCGATGTGTGCGCTTCTACCAGGACTATGCAGGTGGCGATGATCTGTCGGCATTCGCTTCCCGGGACAGGGTGTATTTCGGGCGCTCCGATGATGGCGTATTAGAAAATGAATTCGCAGGAAACCTGGTAGAGGTCTGCCCCACCGGCGTCTTTACCGACAAGATACTAGGTGAACACTACACCAGGAAGTGGGATCTTCAGTCAGCTCCGGCTGTTTGCACCGGCTGCTCCATTGGCTGCAATATCACAGTCTCCGAGCGTTACGGCCAAGTGCGCCGTGTCAACAATAGATATCACGGTGAGATTAATGGCTATTTCCTCTGCGACCGCGGCAGGTTCGGTGCGGAATATGTCAACTGCGACGATCGAATTCCATATTGTGGAATTCGTAACGCCAATGGCATTTATGAAGCCACTTCTTCTGACGAAACGCTTGCACATGTCAAGGCGCTCATCGATGAATCACAAACAATCATCGGCATCGGTTCTCCCCGGGCGTCGCTCGAAGCCAATTTCGTCCTGCGCACCCTGGTCGGGAAGGAAAATTTCTACTCCGGCCTTTCGAATTCCGAGGCCGAAATCAGCAAGCTGCTACTGGATGTCTTGAACAGCGATATTAAAACACCATCACTAACCGAAGTTAAAGACTGTGATGCGGTGTTGATCCTCGGAGAAGACACCACCAATCATGCGCCAATACTTGCCTTGTCATTACGCCAGTCTGCCCGAAACGAAGCCAAGAACCTGTCCCGCAACGTAGGAATACCATTATGGCAAGACGCGGCGGTACGCAAACTTGCTCAGGATGTACATAGTCCGCTGTTCATCCTGACATCATTTGAGGATCGCCTGGATGATATCGGTATCCCAACCAGGATGAGCCCCGAAGATATTGCATCGGCAGGATTTAGTATTGCCAACGGCATAGATGATAGTTTCCCCGCAGGTACCGTTGGTCATGCAGACATTCAGACAATCGTCGACGCGCTGATAAGAGCCAACAAACCACTAGTTGTTACCGGCAGCAGCCCGGCTTCCCCGGACATCGTGAAGGCGGCTATCAACATTGCCAATAGCTTAAGTAAACGCAATGCCAACACCGGGCTCGTGA
The DNA here is from genome assembly GCA_027292925.1 of Gammaproteobacteria bacterium. Classification (GTDB taxonomy): domain Bacteria; phylum Pseudomonadota; class Gammaproteobacteria; order Pseudomonadales; family Azotimanducaceae. The sequence continues at coordinate 11,165 of JAPUGI010000372.1, read as the reverse complement.
TCTGTACTGATGAAGCCAACAATCTGGCAACGGTATGTCTGGCTGAGAAATCATTCCCCACGTCCGGTGCTGATGTGGCTATTGTCCTCGAAAATGACCTGTCCCGACGCATCCCCGGGACTGCCCTCGATAGCTGGTTAGCCCAGATCAAACACCTGGTCGTTATAGACAGCCTCGACAATAATCTTAGCGCCCAGTCCAATGTCGTGTTACCCGCTGCCACATTTGCAGAAGTAGGAGGCACCTATATTAATTATGAGGGTCGTGCACAACGATCCTTCGGCGCGTTCAAACCAAAAGGTGATATCGCACCTTCGTGGAATTGGTTACTGAATCTTTGTCATGGCCAGGGTTTGCTTCACGACGTAGAACATATTGACGATCTGCTGCAGACACTAGCCAGAACACACACAGAATTGGCCCAGGTTGTTAACGCCGCGCCAGACGCGGGATTCAGGGATCACGGCCAAAAAATCTCAAGAATGACGCACCGCCAGAGTGGCCGTACCGCCATGCTGGCGGATGTGAATGTTCACGAGCCGCAACAACCGGGCGATGACGATTCAGCGCTCACCTATAGCATGGAGGGAGAAAATCTGTCCGCGCCCAATTCAATGCGAGCCTACATCTGGTCACCCGGTTGGAACTCTAACCAATCCATCAACAAATTCCAGGACGAAATCTCTGGCCCTCTGCGGGACGGCGATCCAGGTGTGAAACTGTTTGCCGGGTCATCTGAAGTCGACCGGTTCTTTCCTGTTGAGAGCAGTCCTGGCGGCAGCAGTACTGGCATCAGGGTCGTCCCACGGTGGCACATCTTCGGCAGCGATGAACTTAGCAACAAAGGTCAGGCCATTCATAGCCTCGCGCCTTCTCCCTATGCCCTGATGAATCCGCATACGGCCAGCAGCCTGGGTGTTCAAGCCGGTGAAGCCTTAAAACTTAGCCTTAGCGATGCACCCTCACTGCCGGTGTTACTCGATGACAGTATTCCGGAAGGATGTGTAGTATGCCCGGTACTGGAAGCTACCAGTCCTTATCTTCATTTATCTGACGGTGGTGATGGTGCACTCATCAAAGATGAGTCCTGGGCGCCAGCTGCTAGAGAAGAAGACGTCATTATGACGGACAGGAATTCCTGATGGATGAAATTTTTATCTATCTGATTATTTTTGGCACGTTGTTTGGCGCTATTCTTTATGCTGTGGTCCTTGTTTGGTTTGAACGACGCTTGCTGGGATTGTGGCAAGACCGCTTTGGACCCAATCGAGTAGGTCCCTTTGGAATAGGTCTTGCTTTCGCTGACATGATCAAGTTGATTGCCAAGGAAGACTGGGTGCCACCCTTTTCAGACAAATTCATTTTCATCTTCGCTCCTACTGCCGTCATGATCGCCATGCTCATGGGATTTGCGGTTGTGCCTTATGCGCCGGGCATCTATGTCGTGGATCTCAACATTGCCTTGTTGTTTTTCCTGGGCATGACTTCGCTTGCTGTCTATAGTGTATTGCTCGGTGGCCTGGCTTCACGTAACAAGTACGCATTGCTCGGTGGATTACGCTCCGCGGCACAAATGGTCAGCTACGAAGTGTTTATGGGGTTGTCCCTGATGGGCGTGGTGATGTTGTCCGGTTCTTTTTCCCTGGTGGATATCGTCAATGCGCAGAAGGACCTCTGGTTCGTAGTCAGCCAATTCCTCGGCTTTTTCGTATTCCTCATTGCAGGAATTGCAGAAATTCATCGCCTGCCCTTTGATTTACCTGAAGCTGAGCACGAACTGGTGGCCGGGTTTCACACCGAATATTCCGGGATGAAGTTCAGCATGTTCATGCTGGGTGAATATCTAGGTGTCATCCTGATTTCCTCTATGATAGTCACGATATTCTTCGGCGGCTGGCTGGGTCCGGATTTTCTGCCCCCGATTTTCTGGTTTGGTATCAAGACCTTTATCTTTATTTGTTTTTTTGTGTTATTGCGGGGCGCGATTCCAAGACCTCGCTACGACCAGCTCATGTCGTTGGGATGGAAGGTCATGCTACCGCTAACGTTGATTAACCTGATGGTCACGGGTGGCGTTGTACTCTGGTGGGGGCAAGCATGATTGAATCAATCATCAGCCAAATCCGGACTCTGTGGACTGTGCTTATCCATATGTTTTTGCGCCGCGAAACGGTCCAGTATCCCGAGGAGATGCCTTACCTTGCGCCACGATACCGTGGTCGCATTGTACTGACCCGGGACCCCGACGGGGTTGAACGATGTGTTGCCTGTAACCTCTGCGCCGTTGCCTGTCCCGTCGATTGCATAGCCCTGGAAAAAACAGAAGATGAAGACGGACGCTGGTACCCGGAATTTTTCCGGATTAATTTTTCACGCTGCATCATGTGCGGATTTTGTGAAGAAGCCTGCCCCACCTACGCAATCCAGCTGACACCTGACTTCGAAATGTGTGAATACGATCGGCAAAACATGGTTTATGAGAAAGAGCACCTGCTCATTGACGGACCTGGTAAATATCCCGATTACAGTTTTTACCGGATCGCGGGTAAGACCATTGGCGGCAAAGACAAGGGTGAAGCAGAAAATGAAGCACCACCGGTAGACGTCAAGAGCTTGCTACCATGAGTGTTGAGCTGTTTCTTTTTTACTTGGCGGCAACGGTATCTCTGGTCTCAACCATACTTGCATTGACGCGATACAACGCCACCCACGCCTTGATTTATCTCATTATTTCCCTTCTTGCTTCCGCCATCATTTTCTACCTTGTAGGCGCACCTTTTGCTGCGGTGCTCGAAGTAGTGATCTACGCCGGTGCAATAATGGTTTTGTTTGTGTTCGTGGTAATGATACTCAACCTCGGTGCGCGTGGAGACGATCTGGAGCATCAATGGCTTAAACCAGGGATGTGGCTTTTCCCTGGTCTCCTTTGTCTTATTCTTTTTCTAGAGATGATTTACGTTCTTTCAGGCTCGTCTCAAAATCTTGCTGGTACTGTCGTCACTCCCAAGGAAGTAGGGATTAAACTTTACGGCCCCTATGTTCTTGCAGTCGAGATCGCCTCGATGTTGTTGTTGGCCGGTCTCATTGGTGCCTACCACCTGGGAAGGCGTTATCTTGTCGATTCAAGGAAGGAAAGCTAGTGGACGCAGTCGTCGTGCCAATGGAACACGGCTTGGCACTTGCTGCTGTGCTCTTTTCAATTGGCCTGATTGGCGTCATGGTCCGCAGGAATATTATTCTCATCCTGATGTCCGTAGAAGTCATGTTGAACGCTTGCGGTCTCGCATTCATCGTAGCGGGGGCCAAGTGGGGTGCAGCAGATGGGCAAATCATGTTCATGCTAATCCTGTCGATTGCCGCCGCCGAGGTAGTGGTCGGTCTGGGGCTGTTGCTCCAGGTACATCGTCGGGTCGGTTCTATCGACATCGATGAGACCAGCAGGTTAAGAGGCTAGCCCATGTACGATTTGATATGGGTGATACCCCTCGCCCCGCTTGTTAGCTTCGTAATCCTGTTTGCAACTCAAGGCAACCTTGGCAAGACTCAGGTCGCCTATCTGGGTGTTGGCTCAGTAGGTTTATCCGCATTAATAGTCGTGGCTATCGCCTACAGCTGGCTGAATTCCGGATCTTCAGAACCTTATACCTACGCCGTCACCTCGTGGATCAACGTTGCCGGATTTAATCCGGGAATTAGTTTCTACCTGGACGGCCTGGCACTGACCATGATGCTGGTTATCACCGGCGTTGGCTTCCTGATTCATCTCTACGCTTCGCTGTTTATGGAAGAAGATGGCGACTACAGCCGCTTTTTTGCCTATATGAATCTGTTTGTGAGCGCCATGCTTATCCTGGTACTCGCCGATAACATGCTACTACTGTATGTGGGTTGGGAAGGTGTAGGACTTTGCAGCTACCTGCTGGTTGGCTTCTGGTATGAGGATCCGGCCAATGGCGCTGCGGCCAGAAAAGCATTCATCGTCACAAGGATTGGCGACACCGCCATGGCGCTAGGATTATTCCTGTTGTTTATGCATCTTGGCACATTACATATACAACCAATGATGCAGGCAGCGAAACAGACCTGGGCAACCGGGGACACCATCCCCACCATCGCGGCACTACTACTACTCGGAGGTGCGGTCGGCAAATCTGCACAATTGCCGCTACAAACATGGTTGCCTGACGCCATGGCCGGACCCACCCCGGTCAGCGCATTGATACACGCGGCCACGATGGTGACTGCTGGCGTTTATCTCATCGCGAGGACGCACGAACTTTACCTGTTAGCTCCTCTTGCACAGTCAACAGTTGCTGTGGTCGGTCTCGCTACCTTGTTGATAGCCGCGTTTACCGCTCTGACGCAGACTGACATAAAACGCATACTGGCTTATTCAACCATCAGCCAGATTGGTTATATGTTCCTCGCACTCGGCGTCGGTGCATGGGCGTCTGGTATCTTCCATCTGATGACGCACGCGTTTTTTAAGGCGCTTTTGTTCCTGGCTGCAGGTGCCGTGATCTACAGCCTCCACCATGAACACGATATATTCAAAATGGGGGGACTGCGAACAAAACTGCCTGTTGCCTTCTGGAGTTTCCTGATCGGCAGTGCCGCCCTGACAGCGCTACCGCTTACCTCCGGTTTCTTCAGTAAGGATGAAATACTCCTCGCCGCTTTTGATGTGAATCCCTGGCTCTGGGCCGGGGGGTTACTGGGGGCGTTTCTCACTTCCATTTACAGTTTCCGGCTGGGATTTGTCGTCTTTTTTGGGCAGATCAATACTGAACCTTCAGCTCCGGCTGGCGCAAGGATGGCTGTGCCGTTGATCATACTCTGCGGCTTATCAATTATCGGGGGCTGGTTCCATGTTCCGGTCGATGCGGTATTCCCGACGATTGTCGACTCCCACCACGACCAGACAATCGCCATCATCACCCCGTTGGTGCCAATTTTGGGAGTCCTACTTGCTTACCTGCTGTTTCTGAGAAAGAGCCTGGATCTTTCTACCCTGCTGGAGTCTCTCGTGGGCGTTCAACTGCGTAAATTCTTTTTCAGTCACTGGGGGATGGACTGGGCGTATGACAAAATTTTTGTTGTGCCTTATACGAGAATTGCCCGTATGAACCAGGCCGACGTGGTTGACATGGCATACGAAGGGATCGCCAATATCACTTCAATCTTTCATTACCTGACGTCCTTCACGCAAACAGGTCAACTGCGCTGGTATGCCTTTACCATGGTTGGAGGACTGATCTTCATTCTCGCCATTATCGTGGGGATTATCTGAATGCTGCTCATTGCCATTATCAGTGTTTTGATCATCGGCGGCTTTGCAGCATGGCTGGCTGAAAGTCGTAACCGGGACTGGCCAAAATGGGTATCGCTATTCACCATCTTGCTGAGCTCGTTGCTGGTGATACCGTTATTTTCACTCGAACCCATAACCATGCAGTTGGGTGCAACAACTTCGCAATGGTTACTGGTCTATGAAGTGCCGTGGATCCCACGGTTCGGTATCAGCTTCCTGTTTGCATTAGACGGACTGTCGTTGTTGATGGTGGCGCTGACCATCTTTCTGGGCCTGGTCGCGTTAGCGTCATCCTGGAACGAGATCGATCATCAGCCGGGATTTTTCCAATTCAACCTGATGTGGACACTTGCCGGTGTCACCGGCGTATTTGTTTCGCTCGATTTATTCCTGTTCTTCTTTTTCTGGGAAATCATGCTGATCCCCATGTACTTTCTGATCGCGATCTGGGGGTATGAGCGCAAGGCCTATGCCTCCATGAAATTTTTCCTGTTCACGCAAATTAGCGGCTTGTTCATGTTGTTGTCCATACTGGCACTGGCATTTGCCGCTAAAGCCATTACAGGCAATTTCACATTCAATTATTTTGATCTGGTGGGGTTGAATCTCGATCCGGACATTGCCTGGTGGCTGATGCTCGGCTTCTTCATCGCCTTCGTGGTCAAGCTGCCGGGTTTTCCATTTCACACCTGGCTACCGGACGCACATACCCAGGCGCCAACTGCGGCGAGTGTACTTCTTGCTGGAATATTACTGAAAACCGGAGCCTACGGACTAATCCGGTTTACGGTGCCACTGTTCCCGCAAGCGGCAATGGAAATTGCCCAGGTGGCAATGCTACTGGGTGCAATCGGCGTGGTTTATGGTGCGGTACTAGCATTTGCCCAGGATGACTTCAAACGCCTTGTTGCCTATTCCAGCGTCAGCCACATGGGTTTTGTACTGATTGGTATTTTCGCCTGGCGCGAACTCACGCTGCAGGGATCGGTGATGCAGATGGTTGCCCATGGGCTCAGCACTGCTGCCCTGTTTATGATTGCCGGAGCACTACAACACCGGTTGCACACCCGGGATGTATCCGAAATGGGTGGACTGTGGAAAGACATGCCCAGGATGGGTGCCATTGCAATGTTTTTCATCATCGCTTCCTTGGGCATGCCTGGCCTCGGTAATTTCGTCGGAGAATTTCTGGTGTTGCTGGGTGCATTCCAGGTTAATGTGCCGATCACCATATTCGCGTCCCTGGGGTTAATTGTTGCAGCCATTTATTCACTCATCGCAATGCAGCGAGTTTTTCTGGGCACACCCATAGCAAACAGAAATCTCAGGGACTTTGATTCACGAGAAGTCAGCACCATGGTTCTGATGATGTTGGGCCTGGTCTATCTGGGTATCCATCCGCAGCCAGTTTTCGATATGGTGGAGCCTTCCTTGAACAGCTTGTATGAGTTGACTGGACCGGCAACCGAATGGGTGGGAGCACTGCGATGAGTGATCAACAACTACTCGCAATACTACCTCACATTCTTCTGACGACGGTGATTCTCATCCAAATGATGGTTATAGCCTTTGCCAGAAATCTTCGAACTACGGTCGCTATATCAGTCATTGCGTTGATCCTGACTGGCCTTGCCTTTATCCCGGTATATTCCCTGATCCCCATTATGGTGACGCCACTGATTGTCCTGGACGGTTACGCCATCTATTACTCGGGATTGATCCTGATGAGTTCTACTGCTGTCACTTTGATGGCATACGATTATTTCAAAGATAGAGGAGAGAAGCAGGATGAGTTCTTCATGCTCTTGCTGTTTGCGACACTTGGCGCACTAATCCTTGTTTGCAGCTCACATTTTGCGTCCATGATTCTTGGCCTGGAATTATTGGGCGTTTCCATCTATACGATGATAAGTTATCCCCACAAGGGACTATTGACCCTGGAAGCCGCCCTGAAATACCTGATACTTTCCGGTGTTTCATCCACGTTCATACTCTTCGGTGCTGCCCTTATCTATGCCGTCGGCGGAAAATTGGGATTTGCTGAACTCGCCTCGGTCGCCTTGGAAACCCGTGACTCCGGTGAAATATTCCTGACAGCGGGTAGCGCCCTGATCTTCGCCGGAATTATGTTCAAACTGTCCGTCACACCGTTCCATATGTGGACTCCCGATGTCTATGAAGGCGCACCGGCACCGGTGACGGCATTCGTTGCAACCGTTTCCAAAGGTGCGATATTCGCTATCACCCTGCGGTTATTTACATCCTCGAACCTGATCGAAGTCCCCTCAATTCTCACCGGTCTCTCTGTGGTCGCCATTCTTTCAATGTTAGTAGGCAACCTGCTTGCCCTCAGGCAAGACAATGTGAAACGCATTCTTGCCTATTCTTCCATCGCCCATTTAGGCTACCTGATGGTCGCCTTTATCGCCGCCGGTATGATTGGTGGCAAGGTATTGGCGATCGAAGCATCCAGTTACTTTCTTTTCGCCTACTTTATTACAACCCTGGGTGCTTTCGGTGTGGTGACGATCGTGTCTTTACCTAACACCGAGGCGGACGCTGGCGATATTTCCAACTATGAGGGTTTGTTCTGGCGCAGACCCATGCTGGCGATCATGTTCACGCTGACGCTGTTGTCCCTGGCGGGTATTCCACTGACAGTCGGTTTTATCGGAAAGTTTTACATCTTCACCGCGGGGGTTACCACCACACTTTGGCTACTCTTGTCAGTTGTTATAATCGGTAGCGGCATTGGGATTTTTTACTACCTCCGGATTATATTTGCTATGACGAAGAGAACTGAAACCGACGTCACGAAAATAGAAATTCCAATCGCAGGTGGTTGGGTGATGGCGTCTGTAACCGCAGCAATTTTGTTCTTTGGTATCTATCCCACACCTATCGTCAACTTAATTAATAACTTGGTTTTGTCCATTACCTAGTAGACAGGAGAAGCATCATGCCGCGCTCGGTTGAACTTAGAAACTATATGGTCATACACCCTGTAACTGTCACGTCGGATATGGGCATATTTGAGGCTTCACACAAGATTCTGGAATACAAGCTGTCAGGCGTTTGTGTGGTTGACGATGACAACAACCTGTTGGGTGTGTTATCGGAACTGGATTGTCTCAGGGCCATAGTAGACAAAGTCTACAAAAAAGGAGAAGCAGACGCGGGCAAAGTCTCTGATGTCATGACCCACAATGTTGAAGTCAATCATCCGCATGACCAGATTACGGATGTGGCAATTTCAATGCTAGACCACAAACATCGACGCCGACCTGTGGTTATCGACGGTAAATTGGTTGGCCAGGTTACCTGCCGTCAAATTTTGAAAGCCATCAAGGAGTTCGCCGTTCCCGTGGATGCCTCCGAAGCCAACTAACTAATTCCGGTCCAAAAATGGATTCGAATCACGCTTGTGCACGCTCTTATTGTTGTCTTATCCCGACGGGTCACCGTGCCGGGTGTCTCATTGTCGCACCGGCGTGAGACTCGGCGTCCCCACACATCCATGGGGCGTGACTGTCGGCCGCCGGAAGGCCGTACCCCCAGTCTCCTCGAGTCTGCTGCAAGGACACCTGGCACGGTGATCCTGGATACCGGGAAATGTAACATGAACGTCATATCTGAATCGGTTAGAGGTTGTAGCCGGTTTCGTTGTGCTGAGTCAGGTCCAGGCCAGTTACTTCTTCCTCCTCGCTGACCCGCAGGCCGATAGTAAGGTCGATAATTTTGAGAATAATGAACGTTGCGATGGAGGTGAAGATCAATGTGGCCAATACGCCTTGTAGTTGCACAAAAAGCTGGCTACCCATTCCACCTGATTCAACACCGAACCCAGCGCCACCAAGCGTTTCGGCACAGAACACACCAGTAAGCATCGCGCCGACAATGCCGCCGACACAGTGCACGCCAAAAACATCTAACGCATCATCGTATCCCATTGCCCGTTTGAGTGTGGTTGAGGCGAAGAAACAGATAACGCCTGCTGACACTCCAATTGCCATTGCTCCCATGGGTCCTACAGAACCCGACGCCGGAGTGATAGCTACCAGGCCTGCCACGGCACCAGTAATGATCCCCAGCACACTGGCTTTCTTATGCACAATCCATTCTGTCACCATCCAACCTAATGCTGCACAGGCGGTTGCGGCCTGGGTGACGAGCATCGCCATTCCGGCGGTGCCATCTGCTGCCAATTCACTTCCGTCATTGAAGCCGAACCAGCCCACCCACAGCATCGATGCACCGATGACAGACAGAGGCAGGTTGTGCGGCGCCATTGGTGTCGTCGGATAACCTTTTCGTCTGCCAAGGACAATGGCAGTCACAAGACCGGCAATCCCCGCATTGATGTGAACGACAGTGCCACCGGCGAAGTCGAGAATGCCCTTTGCACCCAGCCAGCCGCCATCACCCCAAACCCAGTGAGTTATCGGCGCATAGACAAATGTTACCCATAGCCCGATAAAAATAAGCAGTGCTGAGTATTTCATCCGGTCAACAAAAGCACCGACGATCAACGCCGGTGTGATAATTGCGAACGTCATTTGGAAAGTAATAAATACGGACTCGGGAATTGTTCCAGAAACCGAATCAACACCGACGCCAGCCAGGAATACCTTGCTGAGGCCTCCCCAATATTCTCCTTCGCCTCCGAAAGCGATGCTATATCCCCACAATATCCAGATCACAGTGACCAGGCAGGTAATCGCGAAGCATTGCATCAGAACCGACAGCACGTTCTTCGCCCTAACCATTCCAGCATAGAACAATGACAAGCCTGGGATCGTCATAAACAACACCAGCGCTGTAGCAGTCAGCATCCAGGCTGTATCCCCGGCATTGACCTCACCGGCGAACGCGGTTGGCGCCACACCCAGCATCAACAAAACCATCAGTAGCTGCGCAATTCGACCCCCTTCTTTTCGAAACGTAGGTTTTCGCAAATTATCTTCCACTTCCAACCCCTCCAGGTTCCACTCTTCTAATTAGTCATGACACACGCAGAATCAGTGTGCACAACTCCTATTGACTCTCCTATATGACTCTTACTTAGCAAAGTTGATGCCAGAAAGATCAGATCTTCAGAAGTTAACGTTTTCCCGAGCCTATCCGGCCTGGAAGGACTCCATCACGGTCTTTGGGAGAATTCGAACGCACTCTTTTAACGCGTCAGTACGCCTGGACGCCATCATGCAGCACTAAAATAGTGCATGAGGAAACTAGTAGGCTTGCGCTGGCAACCAAAGCACCAGATCTGACCATGTATAAATAAGGATCAATCCTAGAAGTTGAATCAGGATAAACGGGACTACTCCCCGGTAGATAGTCGACACCTGGATTGCAGCAGGGGCCACACCTTTCAGGTAGAAGATGGCAAACCCGACCGGTGGCGTGAGAAAAGACGTCTGCAAACAAACCGCAAACAATACGGTGAACCAAACCAGGTCAAAGCCAAGATCAACCACCACCGGGCTCACCAGCGGCAGGATAATCAGCGTAATTTCAATCCAGTCCAGGAAAAACCCCAGGAAAAAGGTGCACAGCAATATGGTGAGCAGGATCATGTCAGGCCCAAAAGGTAAATCCATCAACAGGCGTGAGATCAACTCATCTCCACCGAGCCCACGCAGTACCAGTGAATAGGCTGTAGCACCCAGGAAAATGGCAAAAATATAAGCAGTCGTTCGTGTTGTCTCGCGAAGCACATCACGCATCACCACAAAATTCAGTTCCCGATTCGCCCAGGCCAGAATCGTTGCACCAAATGCACCGACCCCTGCAGCCTCAGTTGGCGTCGCGATGCCGAAAAAGATCGAACCCAGAACAGCGAGAATCAGCCCAA
>JAPUGI010000371.1 GCA_027292925.1 Gammaproteobacteria bacterium | reverse complement strand
AAATCAACTGTGGCTGCTAACCTTGCATTGGCATTGGTAACCGAGGGCCACCGGGTCGGACTTCTGGATGCTGACATATACGGACCGAGCCTTAGTACCATGATGGGTGTGGCTAAGGGAACGAAACCTGAAGTTCGAAGCGATATGCTGCAACCTGTCATCGCCCATGACGTGCAATGTATGTCCATGAGTTTCCTGGCATCTGAGCGCACTCCGGCGGTGTGGCGTGGTCCGATGGCCAGTGGGGCGCTGCAGCAGCTACTGACACAGACTGAGTGGCAGGCAGTGGATTACCTGGTGGTGGATATGCCGCCGGGAACGGGAGATATACAGCTAACACTGGCACAGCGGGTGCCCGTTAATGGAGCCGTCATTGTCACTACTCCCCAGGATATTGCTTTGCTTGATGCCAGGAAAGGTATCGAAATGTTTCGCAAGGTTGAAGTCCCGATTCTCGGTGTGGTTGAGAATATGAGCACGCATATTTGTTCCAGTTGTGGTCATGAAGAAGCAATATTTGGCAGTGGTGGTGGCAACGAGATTGCGTTGGATTATGGAATAACCCTGCTGGCGCAATTACCCTTATCCTCGTCCATACGAGAACAAATTGATAGTGGAGAGCCTACGGTCATCGCTGATCCTGAAGGTGATGTGAGTCAGCTGTTTAGGCAGATGGCTAAACAAGTCGTTGATGCCGTGGCGGCCGCCAGCCCGGAAACTGGACCTTTGATAACAATTGTTGACGACTGAACAGCCTTGAGCGGTTTTTATGAACAGCCCTGAGCGGTTTTCATGAACAGCCCTGAGCGGCTCTTAATGAACAGCCCTGACCTGCCTGTATAAAGTGGAGTAACGGATGTCAATCAAGTCAGATCGTTGGATTCGGAAAATGGCAGAGCGAGAGCAAATGATCTCGCCGTTTGAACCCGATCAGGTCCGGGAATCTGAAGGCCATCGGGTAATTTCTTATGGCACCTCCAGCTACGGTTACGATGTTCGTTGTTCTGACGAATTCAAAGTGTTTACCAATATCTACTCGGCAACGGTTGACCCAAAAGCGTTTGATGAGAAAAGTTTTGTGGATGTGAAAAGTGATATCTGTATCATCCCGCCAAACTCTTTTGCGTTGGCGCGCACCGTTGAATATTTCAAGATACCACGCAATGTATTGACGATTTGCCTGGGTAAATCCACCTACGCACGCTGCGGTATTATCGTTAATGTGACGCCGCTGGAGCCGGAATGGGAGGGACATGTCACGCTGGAATTTTCAAATACGACGACGCTGCCTGCAAGAATTTACGCCAATGAAGGGGTAGCCCAGATGCTGTTTTTTGAATCAGATGAAGAGTGTGAAACATCCTATGCGGATCGGGCGGGGAAATACCAGGGCCAGGTTGGGGTTACCCTGCCGAAGACCTGACCCCGATATTATTGAAAGCGTGTCAAAAACCCTGGACCTGTTCACCATTAAACTCCGCTTCCGTGAGTAGTAGTTCGAAACCTTTACCTTTCTTTTCTATCTGCAACAGGCGCACAAGCATAAACTCGTAATTCGGTGCCAGCCAAAAAGTGGTTGACCGTTCACCACCTTCACGGATGCGGACAGCCTTCACAGTCCTGATTCTGCCAACAGGTGTGTCGATAAATTCCTCGCCAGTGACCTTGAAATTGTAGTTTTTTATTCGTCCGCCGTCGGCCACCTTGTAGTTCATGTCAGGCCAGGGTTGTCCGTTTTGCAATGCATCCTGCAGGTCTTCACGCATTCTGAATTGAAACAATAGCTTATCTAGGGTCCCGTCAGTGAGTTCGATCTCCCAGGGTTTTAACTCGCTCGTCACTTTCCCCGCTTCCCAGTCGAAAGTGAGATTGACTTCCCTGTTTTTACCAATTCCGGTTCGTTTGTACTGGTATTCAAGGGGAACAATATGTTGCTCTTCCAGAGTAAAAATACTTTGCTCCGTTACCGAGGCAAAGAATGATTTCGCCGTGGAAGAGAGTAGATATTTACTGTCTTCGATCTGCTTGAGTTCCCGAATGCCCACAGCACTGAGCGGTAAACCTTTATAGTCTGCCTTATACACGGCACGAAAAGGGGTTGGTTCAGCGGTTACCTCGATGGCACCAGCGATACAGAAGGCGAACAAACCGATGATTGAGACAGTGCGAATCACGATTAGGTAGTCTTGTAAATAGGAAGCCAGTCTATGACAATCCCATTTTCCGGTACACGTGTTATGTCTGCTTTTTTTATCCTCATAAGAAAAAGGATACCTATCATTAACAGAAGTTCCCTCGTCATCAGCTTTTATCTCTTTGTCTTTCTCTGTTTCGAGGCTGAATTTGCCTGGTCGGTTCCCGTGGAAAACCTGTATATGGCAGAAGTACTGGTGCTTGGCGAGGATGAAATGCAACTGGCACGCGGCGCGCAAGCGGGATTGCAGCAGGTCCTTGTCAGGGTTTCCGGTACCAGGGAAGTCGAGAACAGTCCGTTGATTGCGAGTTCCCTTCGAAAGCCTGAAGTCTACTATTATCAGTACAGTTATGAATCAACCGACAAAACCTTCCAGGTTGGGGATGAAGTCGTACCGGCGCAACTGCTTCGAATTCACTTTGAACCCAGTGCGGTTGCAAAATTGCTTCGGCGGGCTGGATTTCCGGTCTGGGGGAGCAACCGCCCTGGGGTCTTGTTATGGATAGCCGTCAGCGATGTTGATGGTCGCCGTATCCTTTCAGGGAATGAAGCGAATGAAATTACTAAAACGCTGCAGGATCAGGCGAGATTGCGAGGTTTACCATTGCTGTTTCCATTACTAGATCTGGAAGACTCCGCTTCCCTGTCCACAGCGGAAGTCTGGGGAGCGTTTCTCGGGCGAATAGCTGATGCATCAACCCGTTACAAGCCTGAATGTATTCTCACTGGGAGGATACAAAAGGACAGCATTGGTCGTTGGTCCGCCAGGTGGTCATATAAAATCGACCAGGATTGGCATGTCGCCGATTCAATGTCCTTTAGCGCGGATGAAATGATCAGGTCCATGGTGGACAGACTCGCCAATGAATTGGCAGACAGGTATGCCATTGATTCTTCGCGCAGCCGGGTAACCATCAGAATTGAATCGATTAACAACCTCGAAGACTATGCTTCCGTCAGTAACTATCTTGAGTCGCTTGGACCGGTACTGAATAGCTTTGTTGTGCGAGTAAAGGGTAGTGAGGTTGAATTCAAGCTCAACACCGAAGGGCAGAACGAGCAACTGATCGAAATAATTCAGCTGGATGAAAAGATGGTTCTGCTTAATACCGATGAGAACATGGACGTGCTGCACTATCGTTGGATGCACTGACAGTGAAGTACTTGCCACATATTCCCAACGCCATATCCATCTTTCGATTGTTGCTGGTTTTACCTATCGCTATCACTATTATTGAAGGTGAATTTATCTTCTGTCTTGCACTTTTCTGTATTGCAGGAATATCAGATGGTCTGGACGGATATCTTGCAAGGAAGTACGACTGGGTGACTGCATTCGGCAAGATCATCGATCCACTGGCGGACAAACTGCTACTGTTGGTTACCACCGTTACGCTTGGGATGTCCGGGTACTTCCCAGTGATGGTGTTATTTTTAATGATCGCCAAGGATCTGGCAGTTGTCGGCGGTGTTCTGGTTTACACGGTGCTAGCCGGGTTTCCTGAAGTACGCCCGCTTCTTGTGGGCAAGGTAACGACTGTCCTGCAGATATTGCTAATTGGTTATATCATGATCACTCTTGTTGTAAATATGCCAGTTGCTTATATATTCACTCCGGTTCTGGTCTGGATTGTTGTCATTGCCACTATATTGAATGGTTGTAGTTATCTCTGGCTGTGGACTAACAAGTTAGCACTGGATCCGCGCTGGAAGCAGGTAGTAGTCGCCACATGAGTACTCTTGAGAAAACATTTGCATTGTTGTTACTAGGCGCATCCCTGGTTGCAATCTATCTGCTTCAGCCAATTCTGACACCGTTCCTGGTCGGAATTGCACTGGCATATCTTGGCGATCCCATAGTTGATCGGCTTGAAACTCTGGGTGTCGCAAGAACCATTGGTGTTCTTATTGTATTTATGGCTTTTCTGCTGGTGCTCACAGGTGCTCTGCTGATTGTCGTACCTGTTCTTTTCCGCGAAACCGGTGCTCTAATCCGTGACATTCCAGCGTTTGTCATCTGGCTTCAACAAACCACCAGCCCCTACCTGGTAGAGACGCTTGGCATCGATCCGTTTGACCTTAACCTGGACGCGTTAAAATCCAGGATCGCTTCAGACTGGCAGGAAGCCGGGGGTATTGTGGGTCGGGTGTTGTCTGAAATTACAGCTTCAGGAGTGGCGCTGTTAACCGCAATCGCCAATATCGCACTTACCCCGGTAGTCGCTTTTTATATGCTGCGGGACTGGGACAAGGTGATGCAACGAATTCGGGAAATGATTCCGCGTGACCTGGTTGATAAAACAGTCAGCCTGTTGACAGAGTGCGATGAAGTTCTCAGTTCATTCCTTCGCGGGCAGATGCTGATAATGATTCTGCTTGGATGCATCTATACCATGGGCTTGACGTTGGTCGGCCTGAAACTCGCCTTTTTAATAGGGATGTTGGCCGGGCTCGCCAGCATTGTTCCCTATCTTGGGTTTTTTGTTGGTATTTTTGCCGCAACACTGGCGGCACTTTTCCAGTTCCAGGATGCGATCCACCTGGTTTATGTAGGAATTGTATTTGGCGTGGGCCAGATGCTCGAAGGGATGGTGTTGACACCCTGGCTTGTAGGTAATCGAATCGGTTTACATCCTGTGGCAGTAATTTTTGCAGTCCTTGCGGGTGGTCAATTATTCGGGTTTGTAGGCGTACTCCTTGCGCTTCCGGTAGCTGCCGTGATCATGGTTTTCGTTCGTCACCTGCATCTCAGCTACATCAACAGTGAATATTATGAGTAGCCAGTTAGCCCTCAATATTCGATTACGGGATGATGCGACATTTGAAAATTTTGTTGGCAGTGCCGCCGGGAAAATTCAGGGAACCGACCGAATGCTTTATATATGGGGGCAGGCCGGTAGTGGAAAATCCCATCTGCTCCAGGCGCTGTGCCACAAAGTAAATGCTAAGAAAAAAGATTCAATTTACCTGCAGGATCTCGGTAATCACTCATCCGAGATACTACATTCCCTGGAATCATATTCACTGGTCTGCCTGGATGATATCCACGAGGTTATTGGCGATGAAAGCTGGGAACTGGACCTGTTTCATCTCATGAACTCGGTGAAGGATGGCGACACCCGGCTGGTAGTTTCTGCATCGACTCCGTCTGCAAGGCTCAACATCGGGCTACCGGATCTTGCTTCCAGGTTACGAGCCGCAGTCGCTATTGAGACTGATGCTCTTGATGACGGGCAGAAGGTCGGGATGTTAATGCGACGGGCCAACAATCGTGGCTTTGCCCTCAATGATGAAGTGGCAAGATTTATTCTCGATCGTTCTCCGCGCGATATGCACCACTTGATTGAGTTGTTGGGAAAGCTGGAGATGGAAACGTTACGGCAACAAAAAAAGTTGACGATTCCCTTTGTTAAAAAAACGCTGCAACTTTAGTACTAGGACATGAAAATACTGTTTACCGGAGGCGGCACAGCAGGTCATGTGACCCCTAATGTTGCGTTGATCGAGCAATTCCAAAAAGATGGTTGGGACTGTGTCTACGTTGGCTCAACCACGGGTATTGAAAAGAAAATCATTGCCAGGCTCAACATCCCATACAACGCCATAGCTTCAGGAAAATTGCGTCGTTATTTTGCTTGGCAGAATTTCATCGATCCGCTGTTTATCTTCTTCGGGATTTTACAAAGCCTGGTGGTTTGCCTGCGGGAACGTCCGAAGATTGTGTTTTCGAAAGGTGGGTTTGTGGCGGTACCGGTTGTCTTTGCTGCCTGGATATGCCGTATACCGGTTATTTGCCATGAATCGGATGTGACACCGGGTCTTGCGAACAAACTCTGTTTTCCTTTTGCCAGGAAAATCTGCGTTAACTTCGAGGAAACCAAACAGTACCTGCCAGCGGGCATTGTACATCCAGACAGAGTGACCGTCACAGGCACTCCAGTCAGGAAATCGCTGCTTGAAGGCAATGCCAGGAGGGGAAAACAGTTCCTTGGAATCGAAGGCAGTAAGCCCATTGTCCTCATTTTTGGTGGTAGCCTTGGGGCAAAGGTAATTAATAAACAAGTGCGAAATGTCATTGCATCCTTGACCGAAAATTTTGTCATCGTGCATGTGACCGGCTCTGGAAACATTGATGGATCCTTTGACTCAACCCCGCATTACATCCAGAAGGAATTTTTAGCGGATGAATTTGGTGATGTATTGGCGGCGGCAAGTCTAGTCATTGCACGGGCGGGTGCAAACACAATCTATGAACTGCTAGTGACACGCAAACCGCATATCCTGATCCCCTTGTCTGCCAGTGCCAGTCGTGGAGATCAGTTGGACAATGCACGAACCTTCGCTGAGGCAGGATATAGCATGATGATCGAAGAAGATGACCTTAGCGATGAATTGTTTTTAAGCGAAGTGGATAAGGCGTTCGAGAGGCGGTTGGAAATTGAAGGCAAGTTGGCAGATTATGGAGTCAGGGATAGTGTGACGATCATTAGTGATCTTGTTAAAAATGTGGTGGAGGAGAAATAGCATGATCAGGATGTTGGTGATACTGACTTCAACGCTTGCGCTGTTGTGTGTCGGTGCGGATGAAAAAGATGATGTGATGGACTACATTGATCGTCACGAAGCTGAATACGGCGAGGTAGCGAAAACGATATGGGATTATGCGGAATTGGGCTACCTCGAGACCCGGAGTTCCGCTCTGTTGCAATCCAAACTGACAGAAGCAGGGTTTGAAGTCAGTGTTGGTGTTGCGGGAATTCCCACAGCGTTTGTTGCCAGTTACGGTGAAGGAGAACCGGTGATTGGTCTCCTGGCGGAATTTGATGCATTGCCGGGAATTTCCCAGAGCGCCTCTCCCATCAGGGAAATCCTTGACGATAAACCGAATGGACATGCATGTGGGCACCATCTTTTTGGTGCCGGTTCGACGGCTGCAGCCGTGGCGGTAAAATACTGGATGCAAGCCAACGATGTTAAAGGGACCATCAGGCTCTACGGCACGCCAGCGGAAGAGGGAGGTTCCGGCAAGGTCTACATGGTTCGCGCAGGATTGTTTACAGATGCCGATACCGTTCTGCATTGGCATCCATCAAATCGAAATGCCGCAAATCCGGCCACCAGCCTCGCCAATAAATCCGCACGCTTCAAATTCAAGGGAGTTTCCTCCCATGCTGCCTCCGCGCCGGATCGTGGTCGTTCAGCGCTGGATGCAGTCGAGGCCATGAACTACATGGTTAACATGATGCGCGAGCATGTGCCGCAGGAAACCCGCATTCACTATGTGATCACGAAAGGGGGGGAGGCGCCTAATGTGGTGCCTGACCTGGCGGAGGTGTATTACTACGTTCGTCATCCAAGCGCGGAAGAATTGCTGCGTATTTGGGACAGGGTCATAACGGTTTCCCGGGCTGCAGCAATGGGAACGGGGACACAGGTCGAGGTTGAAACGATGCACGGTAATCATTCTTTATTACCCAATGAAGCCCTGGCGCAGGTGATGCATCAGAATTTGACACGCGTCGGTGGTTATACCTACAGCGAAGAGGAACAGGAATTTGCAAAGACTATCGATCAGTCCTTTGGCCAGGAGAAAAGCTATCTCGGGTTGGAAGCGAAGGTATTACCGCTGGAATTAGCCCACGGTAAAGGATCAACCGATGTCGGAGATGTAAGCTGGGTGGTTCCCACCACCGGACTCAGGACTGCAACCTGGGTACCAGGAACATCTGCTCATAGCTGGCAGGCGATTGCTGCAGGCGCAACTTCGATCGGCATCAAGGGTATGCAAGTTGCCGCAAAAACTCTCGCCTTAACCGCCATGGACTTGTTCAACGACTCCGAACTTATCAGTGAGGCTGAAGAAGAACTGCGAGAAAGACGCGGCGAAGACTTCCAGTACAAGGCTCTGTTCGGCGATCGTACACCACCCCTCAACTACAGATTACCCTGACGAGGCACGTCATCCTGAGCGAAGCCGAAGGATCACGCCCGTATTGCTTGGCACCTAGCCGAGATCTCTCCTTTCCTTGAAGTCTCCTTATGCTTGTACTTCCGTGAACTTCTTTTGTTCACGGGGCCTTCCCCTTGTCATGATCTTGGGTACGAAAGCGAGGTGCTCCAAGTTTGAAAAGTCCTGGGCTTAAATGAGCTGTTGCACTTCTTTGTTCTGGTGTTATAGTAGTGTATAACACTAAATGACCAGTACACTTAACATGTCTTTTTACTATGGAAATTAGCTGGAACGACAAGGATCCCATATACCGTCAATTGCACGACAGGCTGGTGGAGATGATATTGGAAGGGATCTATCGCAATGGCGATTCACTGCCGTCGGTCCGCCAGATATCCGCAGACCATCGTATTAACCCCATTACCGTCTCCAAGGCTTTTCAACTGCTGGTTGACGAGGGGGTCGTTGAAAAGAAGAGAGGACTCGGTATGTATGTGATGACAGGTGCCAGGGAAAAGCTGGCACAGGACGAGAAAAAGCTGTTTTTGACTGAAGAATGGCCACGTCTGCTGGAGAAGATAGAGCGTTTGGGTTTGTCAGTCGATGAATTGCTGGAAGAAGGGGATACGAAATGAGTGATGTTGTTCATGCCCGCGGAATAACCAAACGCTTCGGAGATTTTGAAGCACTGCGTGATATCAGTTTCGATATTGAAGCGGGCTCCATTGTCGGCCTGATTGGTCCCAATGGCGCGGGGAAAACCACCACCCTTAAATCGCTGCTCGGACTCACCAGGTTTGATGGAGAACTGGAAGTCCTCGGCATGGATCCAAGACGCGGGCGACATGAAATCATGAAACGTGTCTGCTTTATTGCCGATGTGGGTGTCCTGCCGCGGTGGTTAAAGGTTTCTGACGCCATCGACTATATTGGCGGGGTCCATGAGGGGTTTGATCGTGACAAAGCTGAGGCTTTACTCAGGGAAACAAAAATTTCACCCGGACAGAAAGTGAGACAACTATCGAAAGGGATGGTTACGCAGCTACACCTGTCCCTGGTGATGGCCATTGAGGTTGAACTTCTCGTTCTGGATGAACCCACCCTCGGTCTCGATATCCTTTTTCGTAAATCGTTCTATGACCGTTTGTTGAATGACTATTTCGATCACAACACAAGCATCGTAATCAGTACTCACCAGGTCGAGGAAATCGAGTCCCTGCTGACCCATCTGATATTTATTGACGAAGGTCAGATTGTTCTCAGCTGTTCCATGGAGGAGCTTCCCAACTTATACAGTGAGGTGCTGGTTGGACCGGAGAATGTTGAGCGGGCATTGAAGCACTCTCCTATCCATTCACGGGAAATGCTCGGTAAGAGAAGTATGATATTTGAAAATGTTTCCGCGGTAACACTGGGTGGTCTTGGGGAAGTTCACACTCCGAGTATCGCAGATCTGTTCGTTGCCAAGATGCAGAAGGGATAAGACTATGAATCAATTTCCAATCTTGCTGAAGAGAGAATTCTGGGAACACCGCAACACTTTTATAGTGCTGCCACTTGTGACAGCGGGGTTCATGATCTTCATGATGGTGAGCTTGTACATTGCAGTTGATATTGTGGGAATTAAAGCGCACATCACGCTTGACAATGATGAGTCATCCCGAGAGGTCATTGTAGAAGGAGGTCAAGTGGATGAAGCATTTGACCTGATGTTCTCGAAGCTCTCAAATCTGCCTCCATCCGAGCGTGAGCATACGCTTTACCAAATTTTGCATGGCTTGAGTCTTCCGTTATTGGCAATACTCTGGGTAGTGGTGTTCTTCTACCTTATTGTGTCCCTCTACGATGATCGAAAGGACCGCAGCATACTATTTTGGAAGTCGATGCCAGTATCCGACATAAAGACAGTACTGGCAAAACTGGTGACAGGGTTGATTTTGGTTCCGGCTGTTTATCTCGTTTGTCTTGCCAGCGTCCAACTGGTGTTACTGATAGTCGGGTCGCTCGCTGCAATCGGACATGATGTATCAATTTGGGCAGTACTCTGGGAACCTTCACATCTGTTTAGTCGTTGGCTTACGCTGATAGCCTATTTACTTTTTCAGGCGATCTGGAGCTTGCCGTTTTATGGTTGGATCATATTGGTTTCTGCATGGGCTAACAGTGTTCCCCTGGCATGGATCATAGGCATACCTATTGCTTTCTCGGTAGTTGAACGAATCGTGTCCAATAAGAATCTGGTTACAGAATGGTTCGCAGATCATGCCTCGCCAGTTGCTATTGCTCATGATCAGGAACTGCAGATCACAGATTTGCTAACAAGATTGATAGATATTGACACCTTAGTAGGGTTGTTAGTCGGACTCGCCTTGATTGCGGGCGCTACCTGGCTACGGGGAAGAGGAGATGAAATATAAAAAGATATTACCTCGGTTTTTGTTTCTAATGCTGGTTTTGTCAAGTGTCGGCTGTGTAAGGGTGGATGCAGGAAGCACTATCCCTACAGTCGGCGCGCGAATCTTTGACCTGGTGGAAGCGCACGAAAACGGATTGATTTCGGATGAGGAATTTCAGTCACTAAGACGTGCGTTGATCAGGAACATGGGACGATAAGCCCAGTTCACGTTAGGTCTTCCCACGGGTTCGGTTTAAGATAGGAACCGAATTATCATGGGGACCTGTCATGACACCGCTAACTGTCGCCTGCGTCGCTTTCCTCTTATTGCACCTCGGTGTTTCCAGTACACCCTTGAGAGGTATGCTGAAAGAGGCGGTTGGTGAAAACGGATATCTCGGAATCTACTCGCTTCTTGCCTTTGCTTCTCTCGGTGCGATGATCTATTTCTATGCTGGTGTCGATCATTCTGATTATTACTGGCTTCCCAGCGCGGTGAGTTACAAAATTACCAAGGTGATTCTCGTTTTGTCCATCGTCATGGTTGTTGTCGGGATCATGACAAAGAATCCGACAGCCGTGAAGACTGAAAGTGCCATTGACAACGAATTGCCTGGTGCAGTGAAGATCACGCGGCATCCACTGCAGTGGGGAATACTGCTGTTTGCGGTTGGCCACCTGATTGCCAATGGTGACCAGGCGTCGATTGTATTCTTTGGCACCCTGGCATTGTTATCTGCCGTGGGGATGGTCGCCATGGATAAGCGGAAGAAGGCCAATTCTGATGAAAAATGGCAGACTTTTTACGAGACGACTTCGCTCATCCCGTTCGCCGCAATTCTTTCAGGTAAAACCAAGTTAAAAGCAACTGAGATCAACTGGCTTGCTGTTGTTATCGGTGTTGCACTCTACGCTGCTATCTATTGGTTTCATGATTTTGTCAGTGGGGGCACTAGCTTATTTTAGGTTCCCGTTTTCTGCTGCTAGAATAATTTGCCGCCAGACACACGTTGCAAGCATTGAAGAATTTAAAGGGTGGAATTGCCTGTGGTCATCCGAAAGTAGCAGAAGCTGCAGAGGAGGTGCTGCGAAAAGGTGGGAATGCATTCGATGCCATTGTTGCCGCTCAATTCTCTGCGTGTGTAGTTGAACCGGTCCTGGCGTCGCTGGGAGGCGGAGGATATCTGCTCGCCTGTCCTGCAAACAAACAACCCAGGATCTATGACTTCTTTGTGCAGACTCCGAAAGGCAAACATCAGGACAAGCCTGATTTCTATCCGGTAATCGCTGATTTTGGAGATGTTACCCAGGAATTTCATATCGGTCCCGGCAGCGTTGCCACACCGGGAATGGTCAAGGGTGCCTTTGCGATTTATGAAGACCTATGTACTTTACCGCTGGAAGAGCTGGTTAATCCAGCGATCCAGCAGGCAGAACAAGGTGTTTCGATCACGCCAATGCAGGCCTATGTGTTCGATGTGGTCTCGCCCATTTATCGCGCAACAACGTCTGCACAACAGGATTTTGTTGGCCCATCAGGTGAATTGCCGAGAGAAGATGATATTTTTCGACGCCCGGAATTGGCGAAAACCCTCGAAGGATTGGTCCGGGAAGGAGAGCAGTTTTTCTATCGCGGAGAGATGGCCGGGCGTATTGCAGGGGTTTGTGACAGTGGCGGATATCTTACGCGACGCGATCTCGAAGATTATGAGGTTGTCTGCAGGGAGCCACTGGAATTTTCTTATCGATCAGCGGCGTTGTTGACTAACCCACCGCCAACTTTCGGCGGCATATTGATCGCATTCGCGTTGCAGCTGATGGAGGCTGCTCAGTTTTCAGACTTTGGCGGCGGGACCCACCTTGGATTGCTGGCAAAGATCATGACGCTCACGCAAAAAGCAAGATTGGATGCCATGGGTAGCGATAATCTGAGTAGTGCGTTCCTTCTCGATGCGACTTATCTCAGTCGTTACCAGCAGGAAGTTCAGGGCTATTTTGCCTGCTCGCGGGGAACGACTCACATTAGTGTTGCTGACTCAAAAGGGAATATAGCCGCCATGTCATTGTCCAACGGCGAGGGCTGTGGGGTAGTGGTGCCGGAAGCCGGCTTTATGCTGAACAATATGTTGGGTGAGGAAGATATTAATCCTGGCGGCTTCGGTCGCTGGCAGGTGGATCAGAGAATGGCGTCAATGATGGCGCCTACCGTGCTGACTACGGGTAATAAACAATATGCGCTGGGTTCCGGTGGATCCAATCGCATCCGTAGCGCTATCCTGCAGGTGGTCAGCAACTTAGTGGATTTCCAGATGGATATGGAGCAGGCAGTGGCAAGCCCACGCATTCATGTCGAACATGGGGAATTGAATATGGAGAAGGGATTTTCTGAGCTGGTCACACAAGAGCTGCAAAAAGAAGTGGATAGCTTGGTTCGCTGGCAAGGCCTTAATCTCTTTTTCGGCGGTGTTCACAGTGTGGAATTATCGGACAAAACTATTCGGGCGTTCGGTGATACCAGGCGTGGTGGTATCGGTTTGATAGTTCATTAGGAAGGATAGTTTGAAGTATGAAAAACGTTAATGGTTAACGTGAGAATAAAGCTAAACTAAATTTTGACCACCGTGTAAACTGGGCGTTTTTTTCACAAGAGCAGTCGCGCAGTCGCAGACTTTTTACAGAAGCCGTCGCAGATTTTTATAGAAGCAGTCGCAGACTTTTTATAGAAGCAGTCGCAGACGCTTTACAGAAAACGGACGCAGGGAAACCAAAGATGTACAAAATTCGCACGCTCAACAACATTTCTGAAAAGGGACTGGAGAAGTTTCCTCGCAAGGATTATGAGGTTGGCTCGGAGATATCAGATCCGGATGCGATTCTTGTCAGAAGCCATCAACTGTCTGTAGACGACGCTACACCTTCCCTGCGAGCAGTGGGTCGTGCTGGTACCGGCGTCAACAATATTCCTGTCTCGGATTACACGGACAAGGGCATCGTTGTATTCAACACGCCTGGCGCCAATGCCAATGCAGTAAAAGAACTGGTTATGGCGGGACTGCTGTTGTCTTGTCGGGGAATCATCCAGGGCATTGAATATGTCGATAGCCTCCAGGGTCGCGAAGACGAGACTGAACTAGACAAGCTAGTGGAAGACAGCAAAAAACAATACAAGGGTAGTGAACTCAAAGGCAAAACCCTCGGCGTTCTGGGACTGGGCGCTATCGGGTCCATGGTGGCTGAGATGGCGCTGCAGATGGAAATGCAGGTGCAGGGCTATGATCCTGCATTGTCAGTTGAAGCGGCATGGAGACTTTCCCGCCGGGTTAAGAAAATGGAGAATATGCAGGCGTTGTTTTCTCGCTCCGACATTATCTCTCTGCACGTACCGGCGCTTGATTCCACTCGTGTCATGATCAATGAGGAGACTCTTGCGTACTTCAAAGATGGAGCGGTACTTCTGAATTTTGCCAGAGGCGAATTAGTTGATAGCGATGCCATTGCCAGAGCGCTGGATGGCGGGAAGCTGTCGCAGTATATTTCTGATTTTCCGGTTCCTGGTTTGATCGGAAGACGAGGGGTTGTTTCTACTCCTCATCTTGGAGCCAGTACGTCAGAAGCCGAAGAAAACTGCGCCATGATGGTTGCAGACCAGGTTATCGACTTTCTTGAAAACGGCAATATCAGGAATTCAGTCAATTTCCCTAGCCTGGTGATGGATCGCAATGGTTCAGGATTTCGCCTGGCACTGGCAAACAAGAATGTGCCCAGGATCCTGGGCTCTGTCCTGTCGATTCTGGCGGATCGCAATATCAATGTGATTGATATGTTGAACAAAAGTCGGGATGACATTGCCTATAATATTATCGACATCGAAATCCGACCAACTGGAGATCTGGTTCAGGATATTCTCGATATAGAGGGGGTTATCAACGTCCGGGTACTCGATTGATTTATCCTGAGCGCCTGTCCTGAGCCCATAGGCGAAGGAACTCGAAGGACCTGGTGGCTAATATCCATAACGGCTATTCACCGATGGCAACCGGCCTTTCAGGATCTGTAATCCACTCGCTCCATGACCCGGCATAGAGGACGGGTTCATCGAATCCGGCGTGCAGCAGGGCGAGTATATTGTGCGCTGCCGAAACTCCGGAACCGCAATAGCAGGTTACTTGACTGTCTGTTTTAATCCCCGCGTCCTGGAACCTTTGACGAAGTTCACCTGCGGATTTGAAATAACCATCATTCAGGTTTTCCAGAAATGGCAGGCAAATAGCGCCAGGAATATGACCGGCGACTGGGTCGATCGGCTCAATCTCTCCTTTGAAACGCGGTAAATCCCTGGCATCAGTCAATAGTCCCGGCTGTGACAATACGTCGTCGGCATTAATCGATTTTGTCAGTGGTGACCCCCCTTGGAAACTGGAAGCATCAAATTGTTGAGCTTCCGTTGTGGTTCCAAAACCTGCCTCGTTCCAAGCGGTAATCCCGCCGTTCAGAACCGCAACGGCCTCATGTCCCAGCCAGCGAAACATCCACCACAATCTTGATGCAAAAATACCATTGCCATCATCGTACGCGACTACCTGTGCCCCAGGAGTGACACCCCAGTTTTGCACTTGCCGAGTGAACGCTTCTCTTGTTGGCAGGGGATGCCGACCGGTTTTGCCAGGGATAATGGATGTACTTAGTTGCAGTTTAAGGTCAGCAAATTGTGCCGTCGGGATATGGTTTTCCGCGAATGCGTCGGCGCCATAGCGATCATTGCTAAGAGAGAAGCGACAGTCGAAGACGAAACAGTTTGATTCAGCGTCAATGGCAACGTGCAGGTCCGGCACTTCGATCAGGGTCCTCTTATCCGCCACCTAATTTCACCTTGTAGCCCATCGATTCCAGTTCCTGCTTTAGCTGCTCTCGCTTGTCACCCTGGATGATGATGGTGCCGGCGGCATCAATCGAACCGCCAACGCCGCAACTGGATTTGAGTTTTTTTGCCAGGACCTTGAGTTCCGCCGATACCAGCGAGAGGCCAGTGATCAGGACTACTGGTTTTCCGTTCCTTCCCTTTACCTGTCTTTGCAGCCTGACGATGCCATCAGAATCAGGTACTTTTTCCTGTTTGCATCGGCACTGCGAGAGCTTTTCACCGCAACCAGGGCAGAGTTTTCCCTTCTCGGTTGAATAAACAGGTGTTGAATACCTGGTCACGTTCCTAGTCTCAGCTATCCATCTGTATAGAGATAGATACCGAGACCCTCACCCTGGGTTACGGTTTTGCAGAAGTGTACTAATTGGAATAGAAAATCACTCAGGTCTTCGCTGTCGAGTTCGAGTTCCTCAATGGCTTCACATTCAACCCAGTGGCTGACGAGTTCCTCGATATCGTTCTCATCTTTATTAGCCAGCTGCGTTGCCAGAGATGAATCAAGCTGATGAATGGTGGGGCCGTCTTCTGCCAACTGCCGGACCAGTGGTTCAAGTAGCATGGCGTCATCAAGAAATAACCGGGTTACCAGGGTATAGAGCTGTGCTCTTGCCTCCGCGTGGATACCGTGGGCATTCATGCAGGGAAACACATCAGCGGGATTTTCGTCAGCTTCCAACTCCTCGATTCCATCCTCGGAGCCAATCATGAATATTTCAGCCACGAGCTAGTTCCTGTCTAAGTTCAGACTAACCGCTAGAGTGCAGATACCTGGTCAGCCTGTAAGCCCTTGTCCCCGGGCACAACGATAAACGTGACCCGCTGTCCTTCAGATATTGAACGCCGACCATCGCCCTCGATATTTCTAAAGTGGACGAACACATCATCACCCTCGTCACGAGTGATAAAGCCGTAGCCTTTCTTGACGTTGAACCATTTGACGGTGCCAGTTTCCTTCGTGCTCGATGCGGTCACGGATGCCGAACTCTTAAGAAAACCACCGGCGAAGATGGCGACAATAATGATGAGTAGTTCTGTGAAAGTGGATATGGAATTAGGGATTCGCAATGTCTGGTCTTGGATAAAGCCGATGGCGAGGTATGCGATGACGCCGATCAGGATGGAGAGAATCATATATTTTGGTAAGGGTGTCATGGGTGTAGTTCTAAAGTGGTCGATGGAATAGGAGCCATCAATCATACTGATTCAGATGCTTGTCTCCAATCCCTTTCTTAGTATCCGTTTCCGGACAGGATCGAGTTATGCGATTTGATCCAATATCTTGCGATATTTCTGTACCGTCGTGTCGAGCCCCATCCGGAGTGCATCAGTAATAATTGCGTGGCCAATCGAAACCTCTGCTACATCGGGTACTCTTGTGCAGAAAGTTGCGAGATTTTCCAGGTTAAGGTCATGTCCTGCGTTTATACCAAGGCCAAGAGTATTGGCGAGCTCGCCGGATTTTATGAAAGGTGCCAGGACTGACTCCAGTTCCGGATCACCGAAATTTTCGGCATAGGGTCCCGTGTAGAACTCAATACGATTCACGCCCAGGTATGCCGCCAGTTCAATTTGCTCATCTATTGGATCCATAAAAAGGCTGACCCTGATATTTTGCTGTTGCAGTTCCTCCACCAGGGGACTGAGCTGGCTGGACTCGCCTGTCAGGTTCCATCCGCGATCCGACGTAAGCTGGTTCGGATCATCCGGTACAAGCGTACATTGATCTGCGCCAACATCCTTAACCAGTTTCATGAACCCTGGATAGCCATTGTCTTCGGTACCTGCATAGGGATTCCCTTCAATATTAAATTCGATATCCCGGTATTCATCCTTTGATAGCAGTTCCGCAAGATCGTAAACATCCGACGGGCGAATGTGTCGCATGTCAGGTCTGGGGTGCACGGTTATACCTTGTGCGCCATTAGCAATGCAGGTAATGGCGGCCTCGACAACACTGGGAATTGTGGTATCCCTGGAATTACGAATCAGGGCTATTTTGTTCAGGTTGACACTGAGTTTGGTCGTCATGCTCGGACTAGGCCCAACCACTGTTGTTGTTTTTGTGATAAACCCGCCTTGAAATCCAAAAGCCGAATAACAGGCCAAGCAATACTGTACCGGCTCCGCCCAGAAACCATTGCTGGTCGGAAGTATCTTGTAACTCCTGGTTTGCGACAGACAGTGCGTCAATTTGAGCCAGCAAAGAATCGTGCTCGTCTCGAAGCTGTTTGTTCTCATCATCGATGGCAATAACACTGGCCGCAAGTTGAGTGATGCTAGTGAGTTCTTTGGTTAAGGCTTCATTTCTGTCCTGAAGTGAGTCGTTGGAATCTGCCAGTTCGACTCGATTGGATTCCATTTCCTTGAGGCGGAGTAGCGTTTTCTGGTGATCCGCCTCCAACTCAAATAAACGATCATTGGTCCGCTGCAGCAAATCTTTTGCGATGGGTTCATCCACCAGGTATTGGGACTGGATCCAGCCTTCAAGGCCGTTTCCCATCCGCACCAGGCTATATCCGCTATCCTCGTTTGTTTCCAAACGATCCAGAGCAGTTCCGCTGCGTACACCCCGATGCAAAATGCGGTGTTCAGTTGATTGTCCGCCGCGCAGGGGTACATAGATAGTGTCCCGGATGTAGACAGTATCTGCGAGCACAGACTGCGTGATTCCCAGGATCAGTATGACGGCCAACAACTTCAGGGGAGCACCTTCTTAAAAGGTTTTACGGTAACGTTGGCGTAGACACCAGCCTCAACGTAGGGATCATCATCGGCCCAGGCTTGAGCCGCATCCTGTGAGTTGAATTCAGCGATCACCAGGCTACCGCTAAATCCTGCTTCTCCGGGATCATCGCTATCGACCGCAGGATGAGGTCCTGCCAGGATTAATCTACCCTCACTTTTTAGCGCCTGCAAACGCTCAAGATGCATCGGCCTTGCCTGCTGACGAAGTAGCATTGAGTTCTCAATATCAGTACTGATTATTGCGTACAACATTTTCTATTCCGGCTCCGTCACCCGATTCTGGTCATCTCGTATATAGCCGCCCTTCACCAGATAAACCATGGTGATGACCATATAGATCACGCTGATTGCGAAACCGCCAACCAGTTTATAAGTCACCCAAAAATCGAGGCTAAATCGGTACGCCACAAAAAGATTCAGCGCACCGGCGAGAAAGAATCCGAGTGACCATCCCAGCGCGAGGTTACGCCAGACATGATCCGGCAGTGTCAGTTGTTCGGATAACAATTTTTTAATGAGATTGTCACGTGCAATGATCTGGCTCGTTAGCAATGCGCCGGAAAATAGCCAGTTAACGATTGTGGGTTTCCACTGGATGAACTCCTGGTTGCGAAATATCAGGGTTGCACCGCCAAATAACATGGCTACCCAGAATATCACGGTAGTCTTCTTCTCGATCTTGCGGAATCGGATAAATTCATAAGCGACCTGCAAACAGATGCCAGCCATCAGCACGGCGGTACTGATATAGATGTCCCGCGTAGCGAAATACACCACCACGAACAATAATACGGGGATAAATTCAAGGAATTGTCTCATCCACTCGCTTCATCAGTTTTTGAGCGCCTGATAATAATGCATTTTCCGGACTATAGTCATCCTGGTTGGAATCAGTTTCACCAAATGTTTTTCTCACACACTTGGGAAACCAGATGAGATCGCAGTTCCTTTCGTAGCGGTCCTTGAGCGTACAGGCTAGAATATGCGCTTTTTTTAGGCCAAGGTCTGAAATGAGCCAGTTCTTCAGAGTTCATCCGGAAAATCCGCAGCTTCGGTTGATTAATCAGGCAGCCGAAATTGTGAAAGCAGGGGGCGTTATCGCCTACGCGACGGACTCTGCTTATGCCCTCGGCTGCCATATTGGAGACAAAGGAGCACTACAGAGGATCCGGCAAATAAGGAGACTGGACCAGCATCACAACTTCACGCTGGTCTGTCGTGATCTTTCCGAACTGGGAATTTATGCACGAGTAAGCAACAGTGCCTACAGGCTGATAAAAGCCGCAACCCCGGGACCCTACACCTTTATCCTGCCTGCGACCCGGGAAGTTCCCAGACGATTGGTGCATGCGAAACGCAAAACCATCGGGCTTCGTGTTCCTGATAATCCGATTTGTGAAGCATTATTGTCTGCCATGGGGGAACCATTGATGAGCAGTACGCTGATGTTGCCAGGTGATGACTATCCAATGACTGATCCAATGGAGATTCGCGATGTGTTGGAACATCAACTGGACCTGGTCATTGATGGTGGTTTTTGCGGTATGGAGCCGACGACCGTGGTCAACATGGAAGATGATGTTCCTGTGATTTCACGATCAGGCAGGGGTGATACCGAACTGTTTGCTGCTTGATGCTGGTTCAAAAGAGACATGTGCAATCACGGCGGGTATAATATTAGAAGGTTCTCTATTTGCGGACAGCCTCCTAACAAAACCGTCTTGGTTATATGAGAAACAAGTCCTCTTTTAATGCAGTGTTATTTTGTTGATCACTTTGATCTTTTTTTCCGAGAGCAACGGGTACCCACTTGAGTTTAATTGAAGCACGGAAAAGGGTGCTGTCAGGCATGCGCCCCACCGGCCGCCTGCACCTGGGTCACTATCATGGTGTCCTGAAAAACTGGGTTCGCCTGCAACACGAATATGATTGTCTGTTCTTCATTGCAGACTGGCATGCCTTGACGACCCATTATGAGAATCCACAGATCATTGAAGAGAGTGTCTGGGAAATGGTGATCGACTGGCTGGCGGCTGGAGTCAATCCCGGTTCAGCGACCCTGTTTATCCAGTCGCGCGTGCCGGAACATGCGGAACTGCACCTGTTACTATCCATGATCACGCCACTAAGTTGGGTTGAACGGGTGCCCACCTACAAAGATCTGGTAGCGAAGTCCAATGAACGTGACCTTGCGACCTATGGGTTTCTGGGATATCCCGTACTACAGAGTGCCGATATTCTTATCTACCAGGCTGGAAATGTTCCCGTCGGCGCAGACCAGGTTCCCCATGTGGAAATGACCCGGGAGATCGCCCGCCGGTTCAATCACATTTATGGTAAAACACCGGGATTCAAGGAAAGGGCGGAGGAGGCGATCAGAAAGCTGGGCCGCAAGAATGCCAAAATGTACAGGGAATTACGACGCGACTATCTGCAGCAAGGTAACAAGGATTCGTTGCAGAAAGCCCAGGTCATTATTTCTGAGCAGCAGAATGTATCCCTCGGAGATCGTGACCGTTTGTATGGCTACCTCGAAGGTGGCGGCAAGGTGATTTTGCCGGAACCGGAGCCACTACTAACAAATGTTTCCGTTATGCCGGGACTGGATGGCAAGAAAATGACCAAGTCCTACAACAACACAATTACCCTGCGGGAAGAACCGGAATCTGTTGAGAAGAAAATCAGGACCATGACCACCGACCCCGCGAGAGTGAAACGCACCGATCCGGGAGATCCCGACAAGTGCCCGGTGTTCGAGTTGCACGACATCTACTCCGATGAGAAAACAAAGGACTGGGTTCGGACCGGTTGCACAACCGCCGGAATCGGCTGCATCGATTGTAAAAAACCCTTGATAGAAAAAGTGCTGGCGGAGCAGCTGCCCATGCGGGAGCGGGCAGTGCAGTATGAGGAAAATCCTGACCTGGTGAAAAGTATCATCGCTGAGGGTTGTGAAAAGGCGCGAACTATCGCCAGGTCTACACTGGAAGAAGTGAGATCAGCCATGGGACTCGACTACAGGTAAAGCAAACCAATGGAAGAACCAATCACAGGGTCAGCACCAGAAGCAAAGTCAGGAGCGAAGCAGGGGGAAATGCCGTTTGCAGTGGTGGATGGCAAACCCATGAGCCAGCTTCCGCTGGACTTGTATATTCCGCCCGATGCACTGGAAGTGATTCTGGAAGCATTTGAGGGACCTCTTGATCTCCTCTTGTACCTGATAAGACGCCAGAATCTGGACATTCTCAACATCAAGGTGGCGGAAATAACCCGACAATATATAGAATATATAGATCTGATGTCAGATCTGCAGTTTGAGCTGGCAGCTGAATATCTCGTTATGGCCGCCGTACTAGCCGAGATCAAGTCGCGAATGTTGCTGCCTCGCCAATCTGAGGGAGAGGAACAAGAGAACGATCCAAGGGCAGAACTGATACGGCGATTGCAAGAGTACGAACGGTTCAAGACAGCAGCAATGGACATCGATGAATTGCCTCGTATGAATCGCGATTACTGGGTAGCCGCTGCAGATGCACCGGTGATGAACAAAGAAAAGCCCCTGCCGGAAGTGCAACTAAAGGAAATGCTGGTAGTGCTGGCAAAGGTATTAAAAAGAGCGGAGAGCTATTCCAGCCACCACGTGCAGCTTGAACCGCTTTCAACCCGTGAGCGGATGTCGCAAATCCTGGAAAAGGTTTCTAAAGCCGGTAATCAGTTTGTCCCGTTCATTGCCTTGTTTGATTTAGAGGAAGGCAGGGCAGGTCTCATTGTCACGTTCATTGCCCTGATGGAACTGATCAAGGAATCACTGGTTGAAATCGTACAGGCGGATCCGTTCTCGCCGATACATGTAAAGGCGCGATCTTCAAGTGAAGAAGCGACGATTGACTATGAAGATGATGTGTCGTGAGTGAAATTCCAGCCTTGAAACAAATTGTCGAGGGAGCAATCCTGGCAGCGGATCAACCCCTGAGTATCGACCAGATGATCTCATTGTTCGAAAGAGACCAACCAGCGCGTGCCGAGATCAGGGAAGTGCTAGAAGAAATTGAACTGGATTGTGAAGGTCGCGGCTTCGAGCTGAAAAAAGTTGCAAGTGGATACCGCTTCCAGGTTCGCCAGGAGTATGGTGAATGGGTCGGTCGCCTCTGGGATGAGCGGCCGCCGAAGTACTCTCGCGCCTTACTTGAAACGTTGGCACTAATTGCGTACAAGCAACCTATCACTCGTGGTGACATTGAAGAAATTCGAGGGGTAGTAGTGTCAACTAATATCATGCGCTCGTTGCTTGAAAGAGAATGGGTGCGTGTAGTAGGTCATCGGGATGTACCCGGCCGTCCAGCAATATATGCAACGACAAAAACTTTTCTGGACTATTTCGACCTCAATAGTCTTGAGGAATTACCCACGCTCTCCGACATCAAGGACCTGGTCGAAGCAAATGAAGAGTTGGATCTGGAAGAGGAAGTGATGATTGCCCGCACCATTGAACTGGACGAAGATGATCCTGGCGATACTACCGATATTGAAGACGCCGACCTGGCAAAAGTGACAGAAAAGGTTAACGCCATCCAGGATAATATCCGGAACCTGTTTGATCAGGAAGAGAAGGAGGATGACCTGCAAGAAGACGAACCGGATGAAGTAGATTCCACACCAGATAACCAGACCCTGGCAAGCACCGTCCCTGAAGAAATCCTGAATGCTGCTTTTGCAGAAGAGCAGGCAGCCGATGCTGCACCGGCCGACACTGCATCCCAGAAGCCCCAGGGTAAAGACGATGCTGATACAGAACCCAAAAACAGCTAAATCGTCCTATGCCGAAGCCCTCAGCAATACCAGAGCAGTCGGTTAAACTGCAAAAAGTACTCGCCGGTCATGGATTTGGCAGCAGACGAGTCATGGAGCAGTGGATCGAAGCAGGGCGAATTAAAGTTAACGGTAAGGTTGCCACCATAGGTGATCGCGTCACGGGTGAGGATCGAATCGCTGTTGACGGCCGCCTGATAAGCCAGAAAGCGGTCAGGCACCGGGTCCTGCTGTACAACAAGCCTGCCGGTGAAATCTGTTCCCGTGATGATCCTGAAGGAAGGCCATCGGTCTACAAAAAACTACCCAGAATCAAAAATCAGCGGTGGATTTCTGTGGGTCGCCTGGACTTCAATACTACCGGACTGTTGCTGTTCACGACCGATGGCGAATTGGCGAATCGTTTGATGCATCCTTCGGCACAAATCGAACGGGAGTACGCTGTTCGGATTCTTGGTGAAGTTACTGATAAGAAACTTCGACACATGAAAGAGGGGGTCCTGCTTGAAGATGGCATTGCTTCCTTCAGTGACATCAGGAAAGGTAAGGACGAGGGTAGTGCTAACCAGTGGTACTACGTGGTATTAATGGAAGGTCGCAACCGGGAAGTACGAAGACTCTGGGAATCCCAGGGGTTGACCGTCAGCCGCCTGAAAAGAGTTCGCTTCGGCAGCTTCTTTATCCCGTCGGCAATAAAAGCAGGCCAGTACCGCGAACTAAAACCCAAAGAATCCAAAGAACTCTACCGCATGGCCCAGTCCTGAGCGAAGCGAAGGACCTCACACCAATTCTCACTACCAGGTCACTCTGTCAGGCGCAAGCGATTCTTCGCAAGATACGTGTGATGTTTGCAACAGTATTCTCGGGGCAGGCAGACTAACCAGTAAAAGTCTTCCCGTTTTCAGCAGCGCTATCCGCTCCCATCAAGTACAGATACAGACCCATTAGGTCTTCCGGTGTTTTTAAGGTCTGGGGATCTTCCCCGGGCACGGCAGCGGCCCGCATAGACGTTCGAGTGGCACCAGGATTGAGGATGTTCACACGGATATTGGAAGTGTTCTCCAGTTCGTCAGCCAGCAGCTTCGCCAGGCCTTCCACAGCGTATTTTGAAACAGCATAGGCTCCCCAGTAAGCTTGAGGTCTGGCACCGACGCCGGAACTGGTAAAGACAACAGAAGCTGAATCGGAAAGTTTCAGCAATGGCATCAATAACCTGGTTAACAGGAAAACCGAATTGAAATTTACCTGCATCACCCGTGAAAACTGATCCAGGTCGTAGTTTTCAAAAGGAACCCGTTCACCCAGTATGGCGGCATTATGCAGCAACCCGTCCAGTCGTCCATACTTGTCCAGTATAACTTCTGCCATCTGCTCGATATCTTGTGCAGAAGTGACGCTAAGGTCCATTGGCACAATACCCGGTTCGGGAAATCCGGCTTGGATTATTTCATCGTACAGGGTCTCAAGTTTTGAGACCGTTCTCCCTAACAGAATTACTGTGGCGCCGTATCTCGCATATGTCAGTGATGCAGTCCTGCCGATACCATCACCAGCCCCGGTAACCAGAATAATCCGTCCCTTGAGTAGGTCAGGTTTTGCCTCGTATTCCATGATCAGTCAGTTGCAGATTCGAATCACTTGTGTTGGACGCCGGTTCCATTCAATTTGGTGGTTTCTTCATTAACATTAGTTGGTTGCATGAACCAGGTAGTTCACATCGACATCGTCTGACAGTCGATAGATTCCTGTTAAAGGGTTGTATGTCATACCCGTGATGTCCCGAAGGTTCAGGTTGTGTTGCCGTAACCAGGCGCTTATCTCCGAGGGTTTGAGGAACTTGGCGTAGTCATGGGTGCCGCGAGGCAGCAGGTTAAGCACGTATTCTGCACCGATAACCATAAACAGGTAGGACTTGGGGTTACGATTGATTGTGGACAGGAAAAGTTGCCCATCGGGCTTTAACAGCTGCCTGCAAGCACCGATGACTGAACACGGATCAGGCACATGTTCCAGCATTTCAAGGCAGGTAATGACGTCAAACAATTCAATGTCAGAATCCGCGATTTCTTCAATCGTAGCTTGCTGATAGTCGATATTTAGATTTGGTTCGTGCTGGTGGAGCCTGGCGACTGTTAATGCTGCCTCACCCATATCGATACCCGTAACCTGTGCGCCTAGCTCTGCCATGGATTCAGACAGGATTCCACCACCACAGCCAACATCCAGTACTCGCTTTGCCGACAAGTTTACCCGTTCCGTAATATACGAAAGTCGCAGTGGATTGATGTCGTGCAGTGGTTTGAATTCACTTTCTTTATCCCACCATTTGCGTGCCATCTCTTCAAACCTGGCGATCTCCTTCGCATCAACATTGCTTTTGTTATCAGTATTACTCATGAGATGGCTTCGATTTTTTTATGCCACTCGCCAACGATTGCCTTGAGTCGTCCTTCATCCAACAAGGTGAATTGATAGTCGTCGTAAAGTAACTCTCCGTTTATCCAGGTGTGGCTGACCTGATGCCCGGTTGCAGTATAAATAAGTTGCGATACTGGATTATGGATTGGCTGGAAATTAATAGCCGAAAGGTCCACGGCGATGACATCGGCCAGCTTTCCTTTTTCCAGGCTACCAATCTTTTCGCCAAGCCCAAGCAGTCTGGCGCCATTGATCGTTGCCATGGCGAGCGCCTCGAAAGCACTGATGCTAGTAGCATCGCTGGTCAGTACTTTGGACAGCAACGCCGCGGACCGGGTTTCTTCCAGCATGTCGAGGTTGTTATTGCTGGCGGCACTATCGGTTCCTAAAGCTACATTGATGCCGTTCCTAAGTAGTTCATCTACCGGGCAAAAACCGCTGGCTAGTTTCATATTGGATTCAGGGCAATGAGCGACATGAACACCGTTGCTAGCCAGGAGATCAAACTCCTTCTCTACCAGTTGCGTCATATGGATGGTTTGCAGGGTAGAAGATATCAGCCCCAGGTCATGCATCCTTTGCATAGGTCTCTTGCCGGTTTGTGCGACAGCATTCTCGACCTCGTCTCGGGTTTCATGTAAGTGAAGATGAATAGGTATATCCAGTTCGTCGGCATGCAGTTGTACTTGTTCAAAGGCTTTGTCGGTGACGGTGTAAGGAGAATGAGGTGCGAACGCGGTGGAAACAAGTTCACTATCCTTGATACTGTCCCTGAATTCCAGCCCCTTTTGAATATGCTGTTCTTCACTTTCAGCCCAGGCATTGGCAAATTGAATAACAGGCATTGCCACTTGTCCGCGAAACTTGTTTTCAATAAATGCGGTGGCTACTGCGTTGGGGAAAAAGTAGGTGTCTGCAGCGCATGTAGTGCCGGTACTTATCATTTCCGCGATAGCCAGCGTGGTGCCATCTTTTACAAAATCGTGGTTAACCAGTTTCGCTTCCACCGGCCAGATATGATTACCTAGCCAATCCATTAGTTCACGATCATCTGCATAACCACGCAGCAATGACATGGCAGCATGTCCGTGGCTGTTAATGAACCCCGCGGTTAGGAGGTGCTGAGGTAACTCGATTTCGGTAGCGTTTGGGTATTGGTTTCTCGCTGTATCAACTGGTAACAGGTCCTT
This sequence comes from Gammaproteobacteria bacterium, assembly GCA_027292925.1. Classification (GTDB taxonomy): domain Bacteria; phylum Pseudomonadota; class Gammaproteobacteria; order Pseudomonadales; family Azotimanducaceae. Next base: position 8,256 of record JAPUGI010000371.1, on the reverse strand, counting down.
GATGACACTTTCGCTAATCACTAGAGCGTGGTTTTCAAACACCGTGTCGCTTGGGATAACAGGTACGATCCAGCGTGCGCTGATCAGGACTTCGCCCGTGGGGGAAACCATAAAACTACCGGAGACTACAATAAGAAAGTTGGCATTATACAGCAGGATTCTGTTGTGAAATTTGTCTGTGATTATGCAAATTTAGGTGCTGTATTGAGGGTTATAAACACGTCCCATCGTCTCCCGGTGAGGAGCCAAATTAGTCTTGTAATATCAATAAGTTACCACATTGTAGCGGGATAAAAAGATAGCCCCACAGGTGGGCTTAAAATGGTGTTACGTGCTATAATTTCAACGTTGTTCAAAGCTTCCGGATTTTCTATTTTTGTGTGCACACTAGTACTCCGTCCACCTAGAATTGATGCAATTCTAGGTGGATGGAGTACTAGCCCTGATTGCAGGTGGGGGATACCTGCGGAACAAAAAATAGCAGTAGTAAATGTCAGATTTTGACCACCATGTAACAACAATTAACATTGAAGATGAATTGCGGCAGTCGTATCTCGACTACGCAATGAGTGTCATCGTTGGCCGGGCTCTGCCGGATGTTCGAGACGGCTTGAAGCCTGTACATCGAAGGGTTTTGTTCGCCATGAATGATTTGAACAATGCCTTTAACCGGCCCTACATGAAGTCCGCGAGGATAGTTGGCGATGTCATTGGTAAATATCACCCCCATGGTGACACCGCCGCCTACGACACAATTGTGCGAATGGCGCAGAATTTTAATATGCGCTATACGCTGATTGATGGTCAGGGGAATTTCGGGTCCCTTGATGGTGATAATGCTGCGGCGATGCGATACACCGAAATTCGCATGGAAAAGATTGCCCAGGAGTTGCTGGCAGATCTTGACAAGGAAACGGTAGATTTTGTCGACAACTACGACGGCACGCTGCAAATGCCTGCGGTGTTACCAGCCAAGATCCCCAACCTGCTGGTCAATGGCTCCAGTGGTATCGCAGTTGGTATGGCGACGAACATTCCGCCTCATAACCTGACCGAGGTGGTAAACGCATGTCTTGCGCTGGTTGATAATCCCGACCTGGATATAGATGGCTTGATGGAATATGTAAAGGGTCCAGACTTTCCAACCGCAGCTATCATCAATGGTCGGGGCGGCATAGTACAAGCCTATCGAACAGGTCGGGGCCGGATAAAAATTCGAGCCAGATGTGACATCGAAGAAAACGAAAAAACTGGTAAACAAACGATCATCGTTAAGGAAATTCCCTACCAGGTGAATCGCGCACGGCTCGTCGAAAAGATTGCAGAGCTGGTGAAAGACAAGAAGGTTGAAGGGATCACAGAACTTCGTGATGAATCCGCGACAGATACAAGGATTGTTATAGAGCTCAGGCGAGGCGAAGTCGGCGAAGTAGTACTCAACAATCTCTACGCCCAGACCCAGTTACAGAGTGTATTCGGAATCAACATTGTTGCACTTGTTGAAAATGAACCCAAGGTTCTCAACCTAAAACAGTTACTTGAATACTTCATATTGCATCGAAGGGAGGTGATCACCCGCCGCACAGTGTATCTACTTGGGCGCGCGCGAGCGCGTGGCCATGTACTGGAAGGTCTCGCCGTGGCCTTATCCAACATTGACCCGGTGATAGAACTTATTAAGAGCTCTGCCAACGCCCAGGAAGCCAGGGAAAAACTCGTTGCGCAATCATGGAAATCCGAAAATGTCAGCCAAATGCTGGAAAGGGCAGGGCCTGACGCGGCAAGACCGGAAGAACTGGATGAACTATATGGCTTGAAAGATGACGGTAGCTACTATCTTTCTCCGGAACAGGCCCAGTCAATCCTGGAGATGCGGCTCAATCGATTGACCGGATTAGAACAGGGAAGGTTACTCGATGAATATAAAGAAATTATAGACACCATTAGTGAGTTGTTAGAAATCTTGCATGAACCTGAGCGACTGATGCAGATTATTCGTGACGAATTGATCGAAGTCCGTGAAGAATATGGCGATGAACGTTTGTCAGAGATTATCGAATCGCAGGAAGATCTCACGATGGAGGACCTGATCACAGAGCAGGACATGGTGGTCACCTTGTCAAATGGTGGTTATGCCAAAACTCAGCCGATTGACACCTACCGGGCGCAGCGTCGCGGTGGGCGTGGCAAGACGGCAAGCAGCGTCAAGGAAGAGGACTACATTGAGCGTCTTATGGTTGCCAATACCCACGACACTATCTTGTGTTTCACCAACGTAGGTAAGGTGTACTGGTTACGTGTGTTCCAGATTCCTGCCGCCAGCAGAACTGCCCGGGGCCGGCCCGTGATCAACATCCTTCCTCTCGAGGAAGATGAACGAATTACTGCCATGTTGCCGATACATGAATACCGGGATGATCAGTTTATTTTTATGGCAACTTCAAATGGAACAGTTAAGAAAACACCGCTTATGGACTTTTCCAGACAGCGAAGTACAGGCCTGATTGCTATTGAATTGGAGGAAGACAATACCCTGGTTGGTGCTTCAGTGACTGATGGCACCAAGGATGTGATGTTGTTTGGAAGTGGCGGTAAGGTAATCCGATTTAAGGAATCTGATGTCCGCGCCATGGGAAGAACGGCCCGGGGAGTCAGGGGGATCAAACTGAAGTCTGGTCAAAAAGTCATTTCGTTGATCATTCCAGAACCCGATGGGCAGCTTTTGATCGCCAGCCGCAATGGTTATGGCAAACGCAGTCAGGTCGAAGATTTTTCGATCATTGGAAGAGGCGGCCAGGGAGTGATCGGAATGAAACTCTCCGAGAGAAATGGCGACATGGTTGGTGCTGTCCAGGTATACCAAGGTGATGAGGTGCTTCTTATCAGCGACCAGGGGACACTGGTCCGGACCAGAATTGATGAAGTGTCGATGCAGGGTAGAAATACGCAGGGAGTGCGTCTGATTAATCTTGCTGGTGAAGAGCATCTGGTTGGATTGGCACGAATCCAGGAACCCGAGAATGGCGATGATTTTGTCGATGAGGAATTTTTTGAAGGCTCTGATCCCGCTGAAGGCTCTGATCCCGCTGAAGGCCCTGATCCCGCTGAAGGCTCCGATCCCGCTGAAGGCTCTAATAACGATTGATTCCATGGCAGACAAACCTACCGGTCAGGAGCAGCTAACTCAACTTCGCCAGCGAATCGATCAGCTGGATGAGGAAATATTGCAGCGCCTGAATGAGCGAGCGAGATGCGCAGTGCAGGTAGCGGATGTCAAAAAGCTCGAATCTGAAGACCTTGATCCTGTTTACTATCGACCCGAACGTGAAGCCCAGGTGTTACGTCGAATGGCTGAACTCAATAAAGGTCCTCTAAGTAATGAGAAAGTAATACAGGTTTATCGGCAGATAATGTCCGCTTGCCTTGCCCTGGAAGAGCCGTTAGAAGTGGCTTATCTCGGCCCTGAAGGTACCTTCACCCAATTGGCAGCACTGAAACAGTTCGGTAATTCTGTTATCGGCCTACCGATGGCCACAGTGGACGATGTATTCAGGGAAGTGGCTTCGGAGAACTGCCACTATGGTGTGGTGCCTGTAGAGAATTCGACAGAAGGAGTCATTAGCCACACGCTGGATAATTTCCTAGATTCCTCTCTGCTTATATGTGGTGAGGTGGAACTGCGAGTGCATCATCACCTGATGATTGCAGAGGATGCGGATGAAACAAAGATTGACCGGATTTATTCGCATCAACAGACGCTGGGGCAATGCCGACGCTGGCTTGATAGCCACTATCCAAATATCCCTAAGATTGTCGCCACAAGCAATGCCGAGGCAGCACGGAAAGTGCTGGAAGAAAAAGACGCAGCTGCAATCGCAGGAGAAATCGCGGCCGAAATCTACGGTTTACGCATTCTTTCGAAGAAGATAGAAGATCAGTCAGATAACACCACACGTTTCATTGTAGTAGGTCGAGATGATGTTGGTACCAGCGGTAATGACAAGACATCTATTATGGTATCTACCCACAACAAGCCGGGCGCCCTGTTCAAATTGTTGGAGCCTTTCCATAGGCACAATGTTTCGCTGACCTCTATCGAAACCAGGCCATCCAAAACCGGCATGTGGTCCTACGTCTTTTTTATCGACTTTGAAGGACATTGCGAAGATGAAGTGATCAAAACTGTTTTAAATGAAATTGATAAGGACGCGCTAGAAGTCAAACTGCTTGGCAGTTATCCCAGAGCCGTGTCCTAGGAGGCTGTCCGACAATAAAAGCCGTAGCTTTCCCACAGTAGGTTCTCTATTCTCGGATAGCCTCCTGGACTCGACAGCCACAGCAGAATCAAATTTATGACAGATTTTATCAACCTCGCATCTCCCGGTATCAAGGAACTACGGCCCTACCAACCCGGCAAACCAATCGAAGAACTGGAGAGGGAGTTGGGATTGACCGATGTCATTAAGCTCGCCAGTAATGAAAACCCGTTAGGTGCAAGTTCCAGTGTCCATTCAAGTGTCCAATCATCGTTGGCTGACGTGGCTCGTTATCCGGATGGCAGCGCATATCTGCTAAAGAATAAGCTGAGTGAGTTCCTGGGTGTCACGACAAATCAACTTACCATTGGTAATGGCTCCAACGATGTATTGGAATTACTGGCAAGAGTATATTTATCCAGCAATAACGAATCGATAGTGTCTCAACATTCATTTGTCGTTTACCCACTGGTGACGAAAGCTATCGGCGCGGCGCTAAAAGTTATTCCGGCAAAATATTATGGCCAGGACCTGGAGGCTACATTTGAGGCAATAAGCGAAAGGACGCGAATGGTGTTCATTGCCAATCCCAACAACCCGACTGGCACCTGGGTGAACAACAGCGACCTGACCGAATTTCTTGACCAGGTTCGCGAGGACGTACTGGTGGTGCTTGACGAAGCCTACTTCGAATATGTTCAGGAAGCAGAATATCCGGATGGAATTTCCTTATGTGAAAAGTATCCCAACCTCGTGGTGACCAGGACTTTCTCGAAAGCTTATGGGCTGGCTGCCCTGCGAATTGGATACTCCGTGAGTCACCCGGATATTGCCGACCTGATGAATCGCGTTCGCCAGCCGTTCAATGTCAATGCGATGTCCATGGTTGCGGCACTCGCCGCGCTTGATGACCAGGAGCATGTGGATAAGTCTGTTGAGCTGAACAGCAGGGGACTTCGTTTCCTGGAAAGCGAATGTGATCGGCTTGGTCTTGCTTTCATTCCAACGGTTGCAAATTTTCTAACAATCGACTTCAGTCGCGATGCCATGCCTATCTACGAAGCCTTGCTGCATGAAGGGGTCATTGTGCGACCCATTGGCGTGTATGAACTACCAAATCATCTGAGAGTTACGGTTGGTACTGCGGAGGAAAACCAGCGCTTTATCAAAACCCTGGAAAAAGTTCTGTGAAACCGCGATTCGAAAAAGTGTCGATTATCGGTCTGGGACTGATCGGTGCTTCCATCGCCGCCGGACTGAAACAACGGGGACTCACGGAACGAATAACCGCCTATGACACTAACGAAGAGTCTCTTGAAATTGGAATGATACAAGCGGTCATTGATGAAAAAGCTGATTCGGTTGCAAGTTGTGCGAAGGGAAGTAGCCTCATTGTGCTTTCGGTACCGGTGCTATCCATCCAAGCCTCTCTCTCCCAATTAAAAGATGCTTTTTTTGTTAAGAACCGCTCAGGGCTGTCAGCAGTCATCACTGATGTTGGCAGCGTCAAATCCCCTGTATTAAAAGCCGGTAGAGAGATTTTCGGTGAGTTCCCGGCAAATCTCGTGCCCGGTCATCCTATCGCCGGGTCTGAAAAGCACGGGGTTGAAGCAGCCAACCCAGACCTGTTTGAAAACCAGAAGGTTATCCTCACACCTACCAGTGCCACTGATAAGGATGCGTTACGTTTAGTAGAAGAAATGTGGCAGTGCCTCGGTGCTAAGGTAATTCAAATGACGGCGGAGCATCATGACAGCGTATTCGCACAGACTAGCCATTTACCACACCTGCTTGCATACGCATTGGTGGATACTCTTTCCGTTCAGGGAGATTCCCTGGAAATCTTCGAATACGCAGCGGGAGGCTTCAGAGATTTTTCCAGAATAGCAGCCTCCGATCCGGTGATGTGGCGGGATGTATTTGATGCCAACGGAGAGCGAGTTCTGAATATTCTGGACAAGTACGTCGATGAGTTGGGCGAGATTCGGTCCCTGATTGCAGAAGGGAAAATGGAAGCGCTGGAAGAACTCTTCAGAAGAGCAAAGGTTGCCAGAGATCACTTTTCCTCGATTAGTGAACAGGAAGGAAAGAGAAAATGATGATGGGCTCAAAGGAATTATAGTGGCTGAAGATTCACCAGTAATTGCCATCGATGGTCCCAGTAGCTCAGGAAAAGGCGTAATCACGCACAAACTGGCAGCCCATCTGGGATTCCACATCCTGGATAGCGGTGCGCTGTACCGGCTGGTTGGTCTTGCCGCAAAGAAACAAGGCATTAACTTCGATGATGAGGCAGCCCTGACAGACCAGGCACGGACGCTGGATGTTCGTTTTGAACCTACCAGAGATCCCGAAGAACCCCTGCGAATCCTGCTTGAAGGAGCGGATGTCACACTCGAGTTAAGAACTGATGAGGCGGGTGTTGATGCCTCTCGAGTCGCGCCGCTGCCCGGCGTTCGCAAGGGAATTGGCGAGTTACAACGTTCTTTCAAGCAACCACCGGGGCTGGTGGCGGACGGGCGGGATATGGGTACTGTTGTGTTCATTGATGCGGCGATCAAAATCTACCTCACTGCCAGCGTCCAGGCGAGAGCCGAAAGGCGCTATAACCAGTTGAAAGATAAGGATATTAGTGTTAGTCTGCACGACCTTTTTCAGAGCATCCAGGCAAGGGATGAGCGGGACATGAACCGAAAGGTTGCTCCTCTTAGACCGGCCGAAGATGCGTATGTGATCGATAGTACCGAATTGGACATCAATCAGGTGTTTGCACAAGTACTGTCAATAGTGAATGAAAAACTGGGTTAGTCCGGAATACCAACAACTATGAGTTCCGGGCCTGGCCTGAATATTAATAGGACCCACGCGGGTTGGTGTGTGGTTAGGGGAATAATTAATGGGCGAAAGTTTTGCGGAGCTATTTGAAGAAAGTTTAAAATCTATAGACATGAATTCCGGTTCCATTATCACCGGTGTCGTTGTAGATATAGATAGTGAATGGGTCACGGTCCATGCCGGACTCAAATCTGAAGGGGTCATCCCAAGATCCCAATTCCTAAGTGAAAGTGGTGAACTGGAAGTCGAGATCGGTGATACGGTCCAGGTATCTATGGATGCCGTTGATGACGGATTCGGTGAAACGCGTTTGTCGCGCGAGAAAGCCAAACGTGCAGAAGCCTGGCAAATGCTGGAAAACGTATACGAGGCGCAGGAAGTCATCAAAGGAACCATCAGTGGTCGTGTCAAAGGCGGTTTCACTGTTGAGATCCGGGATGTGCGCGCATTCCTGCCGGGTTCGCTGGTAGATGTGAGGCCTCTGCGTGAGAATGAGCAGCTCGAAGGCCAGGAACTAGAATTCAAGGTGATCAAGCTTGACCAGAAGCGTAACAACGTTGTGGTGTCAAGAAGGTCAGTCCTGGAGGAAGAAAACAGCGCAGAACGCGAAGCACTGCTGGAGAGTTTGCAGGAAGGTCAGGAAGTTAAAGGTATTGTTAAGAACCTCACTGACTATGGCGCGTTCGTTGACCTCGGTGGTGTAGATGGCCTGTTGCACATTACAGATATGGCGTGGAAGAGAATTAAGCATCCAAGCGAAATCGTAGCCGTTGGCGATGAGATCAATATCAAGATTTTGAAATTTGATCGTGAACGAAATCGTGTATCACTGGGTCTCAAGCAATTAGGTGAAGACCCATGGGTCGCCATTACCAAACGCTATCCGGAAAGCACGCGTACCATGGCGAGAGTCACTAACCTGACTGATTATGGATGTTTTGCCGAGCTCGAGGAAGGTGTTGAAGGTCTCGTTCATGTGTCTGAAATGGATTGGACCAACCGCAACATTCATCCCTCCAAGGTTGTCCAGGTAGGCGATGAAGTTGAGGTCATGGTGCTTGATATCGATGAAGAAAGGCGTCGAATTTCTCTCGGTATCAAGCAGTGTAAAGGTAATCCTTGGGAAGAGTTTGCAATGCAACATAACAAGAGCGACCGCATTAAG
>JAPUGI010000370.1 GCA_027292925.1 Gammaproteobacteria bacterium | reverse complement strand
ACTACTCGACTTTGATCGTGGGCATGATCCTTTTCCTCCTTGCTTCTCTGGGCGTCATCAATTCAATGTTCATGTCAATCTACGAGAGAATTTATGAATTTGGCGTCGCCAAAGCTATTGGAACAACGCCACGTCAAATTGCTTTATTAGTCATGTCTGAAGCGTTCTTTATCGGTGTACTCAGTTGCATCTTCGGCGCTATTGTGGGCTATGGTTTGGGTAGCTACTACTCGGAAAACGGGATACCCATGGGCAGGATGGAGTTCTCTGGCGTCGTAATCGATGGCAATCTTTATACCAAAATGGTCCTAAACCAGTTCATCAACTTTCCAATTTATGTGATTTTACTGACGGTAGTTGCAGCCCTTTACCCTGCCAGGTTTGCAGCTCGGATTGTGCCATCTGAAGCACTTCAACGATCTCTCTAGGAAACCCATCCAGGAAAAAAAATGTCCAGGGTGATTGAAACAAAAAAAGTATGCCGCTACTTCGGGAATGAAGAAACCCGGGTCAATGCACTGAAAGACGTTTCCCTAACAATAGAGGATGGAGAATTTACCGCAATCATCGGACCGTCAGGGTCCGGGAAAACCACGTTGATGCACCTGATTGGTGGATTGGACAATCCCAGCAGCGGCATTGTGGAATTGTCGGGAGTCAATATCGCTAACATGTCTGGTTCTGAATTATCAGATTTCAGGCGTGATCATATCGGTTTTGTCTTCCAGTCCTATAACCTCATCCCAGTGCTCTCAGCGGCAGAAAACATCGAGTACATCATGCTGCTGCAGGGTGTCTCAGCTACAGCAAGAAAAAAGCAAGTTAAGGATATGCTTGCCACCGTTGGCCTTGATGGTCTTGGAGATCGTCGGCCCGCCCAGTTATCCGGAGGACAGCAGCAACGTGTTGCTGTGGCTCGTGCCATGGCTTCAAACCCGGATATCATTCTTGCAGATGAACCCACGGCAAATCTGGATTCCAAAACAGGTATCAGCCTTCTCGAAGTAATGCGTGAACTAAACAAAACTCGAAACATGACCTTTGTTTTTTCAACCCACGATGAAAAAATTATGGAGCGCGCCACTCGACTTATCCACTTGCATGACGGCGAGATCGAGCGAGACGAACGCAAGTAAGTGTGTTGAGAAGCCTTTTCCTGACTTGTTGCCTACTCACTGCTACATCTAGTACCGCTTCTGAGTCCAATTTTACTGGCTATATCAAATCCTTTGCAGTTGCCCAGGATGGGATCAACACCAGTTTTTTTAGCCTGCAGGAGAGCTACCAGCTACAAAATAGTGTCCGCCTCATGTGGGAAAAATTTAGTGAAAACACCTCCGGCCGCACCTCAGCCCGCACAGTCTGGCAAGTTCACTATGAACTCGGCCCGGTTCTACTCTCTCGGCAACAATCCGTGGACAGTTCGACATTTACCATCGTCGGGGATAGCTATCGTCTTACAGACCTGAAAAACAGCCTGTCGGATGAAACTGATAAAAACCAGGTCTATCAAAATCTCGATCGGTTCAACGTGCAATGGCAATTCGCTCAGGGCGACCTGACCATCGGCAGGCAGGCAATTTCATTTGGCTCTGCACGGATCATTAACCCGACAGACATATTCCTGCCATTTAACGTGCAAACATTCAACCAGGAATATCGAACTGGAGTTGACGCAATCCGCTACCAGGTACCACAGGGAGAACTCGGAGAGTTTGATATGGGACTTGTGCTGGGAAAAGATGGCAAATCCGAAAACTCCGCCTTCTTTATACAGCTACGTGGAAATGTCGATGGCAAGGATCTTCAATTCGCCTTCACCCGGTTCGCAGAACAGACAATGGTGGGTGCGGGGATACAAACGGCACTAGGGGACTATGGATTCTGGTTCGAACTCGCCAGTGTGAACGGTGAAACAGATTACATTCGTACATCCGTTGGACTGGACTACGCATTTACTGAAAATTCCTTTGCCATGATCGAATATCATCACAATGGCGCCGGGTCAGATGACGCAGATGAATACCTTACTTTGTTGACGACGCTACCCTACCAGCGTGGCGGCGTTTTCCTACTGGGACAAGACTATGTGATTCCTTCCTTCTCCGTTCAACTCTCACCCCTCTGGAGATTAGGAGCCCAGGCAATTTACAACCTCAGCGACGACTCAGCATTTTTTTCATTGTCCGCTGAATATAATGTGGTGGAGAATTTCTACATGGACTTCGGCTTTTATCATTTCTTCGGCGATGAAATCACCCTACTCCCTCCGGGTACACCTATTCTTCGTTCAGAATATGGCACTAACCCTGATGTGATATACGCCAGTCTGCGCTTTTATTTTTAAGGGTATCCGCTAGTTCTCAGCAACTTCCTCCAGCAGGGATTTAGGTAACAATGTTTTCGCGGTGCGTTCTATTGCCATAATTTCGGTGCCAATAGGATCTCGAACGATAATATCGACCACTAATTCCATGGTTTCCTGACTCTGTTTGAACTGAAACAGCCTCGCCTGATCCAGAGCAACCAATCCACGGTTGACTTGCGACTTCCTGCCTTTCAGCGCGCTGGACATTTCCAGCACTTCTTTAAACAGAACCTCACTGCGTGCGCCTTCTCCGATGCGATCAGCAATTCGAGCCAGCTGACTCAGTATCAAGCCGCGTTCACTTGTCCCGGTAATTTGCCGGGCTCTTGATATCGCATTGGCCAGGCGCTGCTTTACTTCATCGACACGGTTTGAATAAACGAAATTGGTTAAAACACGTAATTCCAGGCGACTATATTCCACAGGGTCCTGAAGAGATTCCGTAATTCTCAATGCTTCAAAATAGCGCTCGTCCGCAATTAGCACTTCTGCCAGCTTGGCCAGTAACTGCTGCCTCGCCTGCCCTTTTCCGGCATTGTTTATCGCCATATTCGCGCCGATAAAGTCACCCATGTAACCGCGGGCCAGGGCAATTTCTCCTAAAACCTTGGCACGCAGTTCCGGTTCCAGTTGGGTCGCGGCTAGTGTTTCCGCCTCAGCCAGAATCTCGTTGGCAAGCGTGGTATTGCGTACATCAAAATAACGCTGCGCTATTCTGGTAAATGCAGATAGACGCTCTGCCGGCTCCCTGATCTGTCCAGCGCTCCGGGATGCACGCCCAAAGTGCAATCGCGCTTTCGCCCTGTCACCTTGCTGCATGTATGCCACGGCCAATCGGGCATGGAGGATAGACTTGTTAAACAAATCTGAAGTGTCCGCCGCCATCATCTCAACTCGAGCCAGGGAGTTTTCCGGTTCGGTCTCGCTCCCGGAAGCCGACAAGGCTTCGCCGAGGGAAATCAATGTAATCGCCCGGGTATCAGGATCTTTTATGTTATCCAGTTCCAAAAGTACCCGGGCCATCAACAATTTTATGGCAACCGGATTTCCATCCATCTGGTAATCGATCATAATTTCGCTTAAAGATTTTATCTTTAAGACCGGGTTCCTGATTCGGTTCAACAATTCCGAGGCCTCGTCATATTTCTGGTCATTGAGGTAGCGTGTTGCGTGGGATGCTAGAAACTGATCCCATTCCTGGTCCCTGGACAACGCATTTAGGATGTCGACGATCTTCGATCCGTCCAGTTCATCAATCGCTTCAACGATAATTTGTAGCCCATCCGGATTCAACGGATCAGGTTTCATCCGTTTATCCACCAGCACCTGAAGTAAGCCTTCATGTCCGTTTTGAAACAGGATCGGAGACATGGCTGCCAGTTCCTCGGAGTCGAAACTAGATACACCCGTTAACCCGCTCATCCCACCAATCGTGTCGATGTTGACCGGAGCAGGATCGAGTTCACCCGGCATGGGTTTAGCAAACGCAGCAGATGGCTGCATTTTTGCTGCCAGGGCGACAAATTTTTCAGGATCCACACCTTTCATCATCTGCTGTGCCGCTTTCACTACGACGGCTCGGTTTTCATTTTCCTGGCCCCTCATAAATTGCGTCACATCAGCAATCTCCACAGCAAGCTGCTCATTTCCGGTTTGCTGTAGTTGCACAGCCGCCTCGAGCACAGATGCAATTTCCTGTATTTCTTGACTTGGGGGCGCAACAACCAATTCCTCCCGACGCTGTTGCTCAAGGTATTGATCAACATAGTAAAAAGTCACCCCTGCTACAATAATGATCAGTGAGCCGATAGCTAAACTCATCGGAATGGTGTACTTCTCGTACAACAGCCAGA
>JAPUGI010000037.1 GCA_027292925.1 Gammaproteobacteria bacterium | reverse complement strand
TATCGCTACCGGCGACCATGGCGGCATCCTGGGAACTATAGGCAAACCGGGCCCCATAACAATCTACTTTAGACCGCAGGTCCACCATACATGGCGATCTGAAGTCAACCTCACGAAACTTCTATCCCGCGTAAAAGGTGTCCGTATACAAAACGGAGAACTGATGACGCTTGACGTACGCATTAAGGATGATGACGGCTGGCTCCGGGGAGAGGCGATACCGAAAGTGACCATCGTCAAACTCGGTCAGTATAGCCAGCAATCTTCGGATGCAGATCCTGATGGAGAAGTTGGTATCATGGCCTGGTTAGAGAAATATTTACGGGAGTTTCCACTGGCTGGTTTTGTGGCTGAAGGAACAGCCCCCTACGGGACGATGAACCGAGCGCAGGAAAACGCCCTGGAGATCGCAGCCTTCAGCGGCATACCGACAGTGCGGGTTGGCCGTGGAAATGCTGGTGGGGCAGCTGCAGTTCGTCCTTCAGATGTAGTAATCGAGGGCAATAACCTCACGGCTACCAAAGCAAGATTGCTGCTCAAGGCATGCCTGATGAAATTTGGCAGTCTGCCTTTCGCAAGAGATCCGAGAAAGCCGACTAAAACTGAGAGGGAAGCTGTTCAGTCGGCAATTGCCAAGTATCAGCAAATATTCAAAACACATTAAGCATCGACCGGTTGAAATCGCAGAGGTGAAGCAGACGTTTAAAACAGGTGATTTGCCCCTCTGCGTATGAGAACAAAAAGTTAGATGAGTTGCACAATCATAAGCTCGACTAATGGGGAGCAACGTCTGTGCAGCAGGTGATGTCTGTAGACGAATTTAGCACGCTTTGTAAGCGAGTGTTTGCCAACCACGGCTTCACCGATGAAGAGCATACTGTTGCTATTAGTTAAATCTTCGTGCTAAATATCCTTTACGGAGCGTAACAGGATGGCTAAAAACAGAGAAAAATTTATTCCAAGTGAAGACCAGATGGCTTTATGGCCCGAAGTGTCGGGGAACGAAGTGAACGGGCTCGGCGAGGCAAAAATCCGCCGTCCATCGCCTATTTATTGGCAAAAGCCGGAGTTGACACCCTTTGGCCCTCTTATGAAATGGTACAGGGATAATCAGCCCGTCGATGAAGAGTATAACCAGGTTCGGGAAAAAGCGGAAAAAATCATTACCGAGAAGATCGGACCTAAATTCCCCCAAAGGCAAGAAAACACCGCAGAAAAATGGACAGAACTTGTAAAAAAAGTCGGGCTTAACAATAACGGCGATGTCATTGGCATTACCAGAATGCGTCCCGAATGGGTAATTGAAACATTTGAAGTGCCTTATAAAACGGTCATTATGGCCGGCGTTTCAATGAATTTTGACAATCTGAAAAGAGCGCCGGGCAGATATTCGGCAATGGAAGTGGCCAGACAATATGGCCGGGCTCATGAAGTGACCAATGCCATGGCAACATGGATCCATGAGCAGGGATGGAATGCTGTTTCTTACGGTGGCTCAAATGAGGTACCGATGCTATTGATCCCGCCAGCGCTGGAATGCGGACTGGGGGAGCTTGGAAAACATGGTTCTATTATTAACCGAATATACGGTTCAGCCTTTCGACTAGGTGCTGTGGTGACCGATATGCCGCTAATTACGGATAAAGCCGATGAGTTCGGCGCTGATGAATTTTGTCTTATCTGTAAAGCATGTGAAAATGCCTGTCCGCCCGAAGCTATAAGTCCGGCCAAGCAGCTCGTGCGCGGGGTAAAAAAATGGTATGTCGATTTTGATAAATGCCTGCCTTATTTCAATGAAAGTATCGGCTGTGGTATCTGTCTGGCCGTCTGCCCGTACAGCAGGCCGGGAGTTGCCGATAAATTAATAAAAAAATATGCCAAAAGAGGTGCGTGGTTGAGCAAAGAATAGGACGTTGCGCCACCGCGACCAGATTTTCGCGAGAACGGACCAAATCAGCCGATCAGGAGGCGCAATGCGTGGTCGTTGCCCCTTCAACCGATAGGCCGAGATCTGATGACGCAGGGCAGCGATTTCCAACTGCAGTGATAACCTCGATCGAAAAGTGGAGGTGAGCACCGAAAATAGAAAACTGAGGATGTGAGTCATGGATATTAGGGTGCCAAGTGATTGCAAAACTTGCAATAGAATTAAACGACACAGATTATCGGGACCCACAGCTGTTAAAGGTCGCGCGCAAGCACGCTCTTACAGTACTTTTTAGCGGTGTACGAAATTCGCCTTGGCACTTGCACCTTTGGTCATGAAACTATCCAGGCCGATCCACATGTCCTCGGTCTCGATGCATTTACCGAATGAGCGGGACTCCAGTTCCAGACCTTCATCGAGGGTCATTTGTGCTCCCTGGTAAATAGCATTCACCAGTATGCTGTCAATTTTCCTGCTGTGATGGCCGATATCGAGAGCCTCGGGTTCACCGATGTCGCTCAATGGCCCGGTTTCAATTTTTGGCACGACGACGCTTCCATCTGCGATTTGCCGGACCAGCGAAGCAGCCGCTTCCACCAGATCGCCCTCAACTTCTTCTCGCGCCAATCCGATTTCCACCGCCTCTTTGGACGATACGGGCCGAGCGGTGCGCAAAATCTCCGCAGCCTTGCTGACTCCGACCATTCTTGGCAGGCGCTGCGTTCCACCTGCACCCGGAATAAACCCCAGGTTGACCTCTGGCTGACAAGCCGCAATCGGCATCCCTGCCCTGCAAACCCTATCTGTGCAGGACATGGCAAGCTCGGCACCACCCCCAAAAGCGAAACCATTCCAGGCGCAAACGACTGGTTTCTTCAGCCCCTCAACGTAGTTGCATACCTTTTGAAAATTCTGTGAGTTTTGATAGCCGGCTTCAGCTGTCTTGCAAGCGGCCAAATCATTGATATCCGCCCCCGACACAAAAGCCTTGACCCCGAACCCGGTCAGCACCGTGCCGATGATCGCCGGATCATTTTCCGCCTGCGAAAATTTATCGCGCAATTCCGCCAGTACCGTCGTATCGACGGCATTTAGGACCTTGGGGCGTTTAATGGTCAGAACAGCGACATCACCGAGCGTGCGGCGCGTAACGTTGGAAAGTTTCCAGCCACCCGCATCACGGGCCGCAAGCAGAGCTTTTGGCATCGGAAAACCTTCATTTTCAGCGCACCAGTCCTCGACGGTCGCGCACGCCTTGTCGATACCCATCTGATTCATCATCGTGAAGGGCGGGTTGATTACCAGCGCCCGTTCGCAGGATTTGTCCAGGTCGCTGATGTCACAAATTCCGAGATCGGCGATATAGGATGCCAACGCAAAGAAAGCTCCCACAACCTGATTGCGCAGGTTTTCTTCCCGCTCCGCGGAAACCTCTATGGTGTCTCCCTTGCTGGCGATATCCCATCTGTCACCTTTCTCGATCAGTTCCTTCAGCATCCTGGGTGACTTGAACCAGGGCAGAAGTTGGGTGTGCATTTCATCCAGGCCATGATCTGTAATTTCGTTGCCACCCGCCAGCGTAACCGCAGTGATCGGACCAACACCGCAACCCAGAGAGTCCATTGAAACCCGATCAATTTCCTTGACCGTACCAAAGCCTTTTTGCAGGCACAGGATGGCATTCAGAAACAAACCTTCGAAAATGGGATCGATCGCGTAACCGTAGGAACTGGCTACTTCCATGGGTACTTTGCCAATGTTTTCGTACATTCCCAACAGGTTCGCCGTCAGCGCCGGGTCCGTATCCTCACCCGGGATGATTTCAATAATCGGATTACGCTCCGCCGGGAAAAAGTAGTGGGCCACCAGGCAACGGCCAGTATTCGAAGTATTGCGGAAAATTACCTCCGGGCGCATATGCGATGAATTTGAGAGAAAGATCGCTTTTTCGTCACAGATAGCATCTACCTGCCTGAAAATGGCATCCTTGATTTTCTCATCCTCGGTTGCCGCCTCGAGCACCAGGCTGGAACCGGAGATATCATCATAATTCGTTGTATAACTGATGCAGGCGAGCATCGCTTCGGCCAGGTCAGCCCGGAAGGCCCTGGCCTCGACTCCACTCGCAATTTTTTTCTCAATACGCGCTTGAGCACTCTCCAGCGCTTGCTCTGCGATGTCTACAAGTACCAGTTTTACGCCGTCACTGGCAAAAACCTTGGCATAATGAAGGCAGATATCCGGACCGAT
>JAPUGI010000369.1 GCA_027292925.1 Gammaproteobacteria bacterium | reverse complement strand
CTTCACCTTTCAGAGAGAACCTTGAATCGCCGTCTCCAGCAGGAGGGGTCGAGTTTCCGGGAGATAAGGGCTGTGGTATTGAACGCCTGGGCACGCATGCACCTGGCGGAGACCGGCCACAGTGTCGAGGCAATTGCCGCTGCCCTGGGTTACCAGGACTCGGCAAACTTTCGGCGAGCCTTTCGCGCGCGAGAGGGATGTTCACCGAGTGAATTCAAGCGGAGAATGGCAACATAGGGTGGAATTCACTCCACCTGCGGCCGAAGAGTACAGCCCTATAAGCCGGCCACCCCATCACGGCTTGGAGGCTTGTCGGCTAACAGACTTTCTGGCGTATCTCCCACATATCGGAGTGTGGTAAAGCCGAAGAACATTTCATGTTTGGTCTGCAAACCAAAATGTACCGGCTTGGAGGGATCCGGATTGAAGCGATTTCGATCCGAGTTATCCATGGCCCCGTTTGCCACTAGTCGGGTGCCTGCAGGCAGAAACAAAGGGTCCTTAAGCTGGTAGCTGAACTGCCAATTGAACTCATACTTGGGCACAGACAGCAGCATCTCGGATCTGCCATCGGGATACACGGCGGTGTAGTTCATGTTTTTTCCACGAAAATGCATGTGCGGCATCATGCTGTACAAATAAGCATCTCGTTCGATCAGCTGTTCACCTTCGAGTTTGTGTTCCTTGGCGTTGGCTGGAATAAGGAAGCGCCTTTGACCGGCAACGCCTCCCGCCATGATATAGGCTGGGGGCTTATCGTAGATAAAAAGGCCAATCTCGGTTTCATCCACGGTTGCTTTGCCCGACGTTGTGTAGTGCATTTGTAACAACAGGTTCGATCCTTTCCTGACCAAACGCCCACTGTTGTCTCTAAAAACATCCGGTTGACGGCCTGGTGCAAAACCGCCAATACTCGCGCCTCTGGCTGAGCCGTTTTGCCTGCCCCTGACGGTCTTGTCCGCTGGACTTGCGAGGTAGGCGATGACGTGATGCAAAACCTGTCGATCTCCAGGGATAAATTCCACGGCTCGAACCCAGATATCTTTGTCCAGGTTGAGTTCCACCGGGACGTATCGGTAGTCGATAACCCCGGTGGCGGGGATGGACTGGGCAGGCACCTTGAAGATCATATCTGGCTCCCCCAGGCTGTACTTGGGATCGTCGAAAGTCAAAGCAGCCAGGGGATCCTCAGCGCCATCATCGATGGTTGCACCGGCGTCGATCCAATGGACCAACAATTGCTTTTCCGCAGCTGTGATCTCTACCATGTCTTCGATGGGTTTGCCCACATGGGGGTCGATCTGGCCTGGGGGCATGCGCCGGGTCATGACCACCTCCCGCATCATCTTCGACCAACCTTGAACCATGGCATGGCTGGACATAGACCAGGGCCCGATACCACCGTCGTGATGACAGGAAACACAGTTGTCTTTCAGAATGGGAACAATGTCTTTCGCATAAGACACCTTGTTCTGCCGATGCTGGTCCCGGCTCGGAAAATTTATCAGGCATCCCGGTGCCGAGGGAATATCGTCGGCAACCGCCTGGCCAGATAAAACCGCAGTGAGTGCGTCTTTGAGGTAGTGGTTTTTTGCCACCCGCCTCTGTGACTCATAACCCAGGCGATCATCGATAGGCCCCCGGAAAACCACGGTCATTGTCTTCGGATCGATCACGAAGGATTCGGAAGTTCGATCCACGCCCAGGGATTCGGCCACCAGTTGGGCCTCATCCACCAGTATCGGAAAGTCATAGCCAAATTCCTCGGCTTCTTTGGCGATACTCTCGCGATTGTCTTGCATCTGCGGGTTTAGCATGAAAAATGTCACGCCTTGACTCTCAAACTCGTCCCGAATCTCCTTCAGAGTGGGGACGCCATTGCGCACGATGGGACAACCATTGCCCTGGATGAATATCACAATGGCCTTCTGATCACCATACCAACTGAGCTGATGAAATTTGCCTTGTTGATCGAGAAGTGCAAAATCACCGACCTTACTCAGCTCGGCTGCGGAGCAAAGCAAGCTGGCGCCGGTGGTAGCCAGGCAAAATAATGCGAATTTGAATAACTTCATGGGAATCTCCTCAGTCGCAACAGTGTCCAGATAACATAATAATCTCCGGTTTCTTCGTCACCAATTGCGGGTGATAGCCAAACATTTAAAGCAATATTGAATGTAGTCAAGGTAGTTCAGTGAACATTATCATACTCTGATCAGCAATTGTGGGCCGGTCTTTCGCCGCTGGATGTGGTATAAATTATTACCTCGATTTTTTAGATAAAGTTATGCAATTTCTAATCAATCAACTGTTGCTCAAGCGGCATATCCTCACGCTGATGACCCTACTCCTGGGAGGCGCAGTCTCCTGGGGAATACTCAACACAAGTCTCGATAGCACCTTCAACTCCATATTGAGCGAGGACGATCCCTACAGAGAAGAGGTGGAGCAGGTCAGGAGGGATTTTCCACCCAGCACCGGTGTTTTGTTTGCATTTTTATCCACCAGCGGAGACGTTTTTAACTTCGAAATGCTGCATGCGATGGAGGATTTAACCAACAGGTACGTCGAAGTCGAATCTGCTGTCTCTGTGGGTTCCCTCCTGAATCGTCGCCTGAATGCTGTCGACGCCGACCAGTTCCATCGCGATTACCTGATTCCAGATCTATCAACACTCACCCAGGACGACTTGAATAGCATAAGAGAAATCGCGCTTAACGATGAGGATCTTACAAAAAGCATGCTTTCACCTAAGGGTGATATGGCCTTGGCCTTCATCAAGTACAAAGCAACCACAGACGATCAAGCCACGCGCCTAAGCATTGCCGAGTCGGTTGTCGCGCTGAGGGATTCCCTTAGAGCAGACTATCCTGGGTTAACAATCTATGTGCTCGGTGGCGTGTTATTTGAGCTGGATAGCCATAAGGCCCAGATTAAGGATAGTCGCTATCTGTTTCCGTTTGTCGTTGCTATCTCCATTTTGCTGTTGTGGTTCTGCCTAAAATCCTTGTTATTTTCCATGTGCGTATTTACGGTTTCCTTTGCCACCATCGGCTTGACGGTAGGGACTGTCGGCTGGGCGCAAATTCCGTTTAATCAAATTTCGATTATGGGGCCTTTGGTGGTGCTGATGATTGCCACGGCAGACGGCGTACACATTGTTTCGATTTACGTACAAGGCCTACACAATTCCCTCACTAAACTCGAAGCTATGCGGCAAAGCCTGGCGGTTAATATTCAACCCGTTAGCCTTGCTACAGTCACCACGGCCATGGGTTTCTTGAGCCTGAACTATTGTTCATCGCCAGGAATTTACGGTTTCGGAAATGTCGTGGCGATCGGTGTTTGTTGGGCCTACGTGGTCACCCTGACCCTATTGCCTACCCTGATACTTCTGTTGCCCAATCGGAAAATACCCAGGCCGTTAGGGGTTCGCGGGCTTATTTCGGGGGTTGGTCGGTTAGTCGCGCAACGGGGCAACCTGCTGTTCCGGGGAGGCTTAGTGCTTATCGTAACCACCATGGCCCTACTGCCACTGAATAAGGTGGACTTTAATCGATTCAGCTTCGTTGACAAGGATTCCGATTTTCATCACGTTATGAGGGCATTGTCTGAGAAAATAGGCAACGACCAAAGCCTTGTTTATAGTGTTCATAGTGGACAGTATTATGGCATCACGGAACCTGTTTTCCTGAATCAAGTGGATGAATTCTCGCGCTGGGTGGAACACCAGCCGGAGGCGAGTTTCGTCACCAGTTACACCGACTTATTGAAAAATCTGAATAAGGCGGAGCACGACAATGACGAGAGTTGGAATAAGCTGCCGGTAGATAAGCTACAGATAATTGATTATCTGGTCGGCTACCAACTGATACAAGAGATCGAGCCGAATCTGGAACCCATCTTTAATTCTGATTACTCTGCCATCCGACTCGTGATTGGTACCTCTAACCTGTCAAACCTGGAATTACTTCATTTCAACGATAGAATAGACCAATGGATCACTGCTAACTTGAAGCCGGAATATAAGGTCACGCATGGTGATAACAGTATATTATTTGCCCGCCTGGACCGGTCAATATCCGTGGAGCTGCTGAAGGGTTTCACACTCAGTTTCATTCTCATTACGTTAACGCTTTTGATCGGTCTCAAGAGTGTGCGCTATGGTCTATTGAGCGTTATACCAAATCTTTTCCCCGCGACCATCGTATTCGGTTTTTGGGGCCTCTGGATCGGCGAACTAAGCCCCTACATACTGATGTTATTCTCTATCAGTATCGGCTTGGTAGTGGATGATTCGGTACATATTCTCAGCAAGTACATCAGTGCCAGACGAGACGGCAAAACACCGGAGTCTGCGGTTCAATATTCACTGGATAAGGCGGGGCCAGCAATAACCATCACCACCTTATCCCTCGCACTTGGAACCTTCATTCTGGTGTTTTCCAATACATTTTATTATCAAAATGTGGCGCTACTGCTGACACCGATTATCCTGGTTGCCTTGCTCCTGGACTTATTGTTCCTCCCACCTCTGCTGATTAAATTTGACAATTGGTTGGAGCGAAGGGAGTACGTGGGCGTGAAGCTCGAAGCCTCCCGTTAAAAAACCGCCTGTAGCCCAATGTCAAAGCCATGGAGAAATACGGCGCCTTGATAGCCGAGGTAAAGAAAAATATCTAAGTTAAAGGGTACCCAACTGGAGCCGGTCAGTGCCTGGCTGGAAGCCAACCTGGATGCATTTTCGTCAGTTACGAATCCATCCGCCTTTGGTGTATCAAGTTTGGCGCCAGATATGTGAGGCGTCTCAAGCGAAAACATCTGGGTTTCGGCGATACCTTCGTCATTGATGAGCTATTCGTGAAGATCCAGGGAAAGCAGCACTATCTATGGCGTGCAGTCGACCAGGTTCGGGATAGGTTCGGTTTCAGTAACCTGCCCTCCTCCCCCAGAGAAATCCCCTTCCCTTTCTTCAAGTTACTGCCCACCTCTCCCACAAACCACCCAACTCATAATCGGGTGGTCGAAGCCTGCGGCTGGCCCGTTAAGTCCTTCTGGGCCTATCATTTTCTATAATTTTTAATGACTTAGCTATAGTTAGACCCCCCGACTCCGGAGGTGGATTCATAGACTGGGAATCGGTGGGTAATAACCCAGAACGTCTATAGGCATCCAATCTTACATCCCAGATTAAGCTCCTTCCGTGGGAATGCTGGGAAAACCCAGTCTATAGCCGCGCGGCATGTTACCGACATAGCAAATACTCAAAATCTCGTTTGACGCTTTCTCATGCCCTACCATAATGACGACCTGCGGGTGAAGTGCGTAATAGAGTGCTCGAGCAAAGCGAGTGAACTGGTACAAAAGTTGCCTGGCTCGATTCAAAATAATTGCCTGAACCATTGCACCGCAAGAGAAATCCGCATGCCAGGTGACAAGCGAAAGACGCTAATATTTGTGGTGGAAACGATGCGGGCAGCCCAGGGCTTATAGTAGTCCGCAAAGCCACACAACAGATCAGCCGACGTAAGTGCGTGATCGTCCATGTGCCGCTTGAGCACCAATCCCATTAGCAGCTTTCCAGGTGAATACTTCGAAAAGTCCGGATCGTATACCGTGTGATGCACGTAGACGGTCTGCTCGAAGGAACAGCAAATGATCCCGGCAATTTGTCGTCCTTCGCCGGTTACCAGAAAATGAATGGAAGCGCGCCCTTTTTCTGCCAGCACCGGAATAATGGACTGGTAAAACTCCATGTGCAGCGGGTTTTTCTCCAGACCAACAATGCCATGCTTCCAACTCCGCCTCTCCAACGCTATATACCACTCTATACCCTTGGAGATGCTTTATGAGCTATCGCAAGTGATCACCTTGTAGTCGCTGTTAAGCTGGTTCAGCCGGTTGAGTGCTTTGCGGTATTTTTTATGCTGTCCGAGAAACTCCTCCCAGCTCTGTGTCAGGTCAACAATTGGCCCATCCGGCCCTACTGTTGTCCGGTATTGATAGCCAGGCACCCCAAACAGTTTTTTAATACTCGCCGCCCCGCTCAGGCAATCGGGCATCTCGATCAGCTGCAGTAAGTCCCACTCAATTGGATTCGCATCCAGGAAACTGAATATGGCGCCCCAAACCGTATCCACACCCTCCCTTCCCGCTATCACGTAGGGTTTATCTGTTTCCCAGGTTACCAGGTATTCGAGAACCGCGTGGCTGCCACCCCAATGCGGAGACATTGTGCGGCGAAAAGGTACGATCCCAATCAATACACCGCCGCTATCTCTCACAGTGAGGATGAAAGGCTCCGAATGTCCGGCATGAAAAACAGCAAACGCCCTGACCAGGTAATCAAAGCTCAGGAAGACGGAAGGAAAGACACTTTCTGCAAGCAGGGTATCCCATTCATCACGTAAGGCCTGCCAACCCTGTTCAGATTGCACCAACTCGGTGTTCATAGGGAGCGCCTCTGGAGTGCAATGTCTATCTGGAATTACCGCCAAATATGCGTAGTATTGAGGCTTGCAATCCCTTAAGTTTCCTATAAAACTGCACCAGGCGTTGAGAAAACTTGTTGCGGTACACCGTGAGATGGCTAATGGACCGGGTTCGATTGCCCCACCTCATCAATTCCGGCCCCGCATTGGTACAGAACTCAACCTTGGAAAAGCGCCCAAGCTCGAATTCCTGCTGCAATATCAGGTAGTCCAGTATTTTCCCCGGCGAATATTCGCGAAACGCTTCGTTGTAGGTCGTCTTCAGGGTTATCAGCATTGAATCATTACCAATGGCCAATTGTGAGCCGATCAGGCTGTCATCAAAATAGAGCTCGTAGACCAGACCCTTGCCCCGTTCCGCAAAACGACGCAAGACTTCCTGGTAAAACTGGCCCTGGGAGTTTGTACGGTGGACGGCGGTACCGGCGGCGCGTTTCCAACCCTGTATTTCCAGATCACCGTAGCGCTCCACCGCCAGTTCGACTGCTTCAGGCGACTCAATCGTTGCAAATCGCCAGTTGGAACTGGCCTTCGCCATGGCTCTCATACTACGATCGATGTTCTTCTGCAGCTTAACTGGCCGGGATTGCCAGTAGCTGGTAAAGTCGCCGTCCAGGTCAATACATACGGTATAGACATGGTGATCGACTTCGCAGATCACGGCGGATGAGGCGCTGGGGAAGACGCTGTAATCGGGGTCCTGGCAGTAAAGTTGCAGCGCCTGGGTGAAAAAAGGCAGTTTATTGAACAACGCTTGCAATTCATCGACAGTAGTAATCAGCACCGGGCAGATTTCTGTCTGGGCGGGGCAAAAGGATTCCACCAGACCAAACCTTCTCGATCGTAACAGGAGCATACTCTGGTGTTCAGTGCCTGCGGAACGTACCGCCAGGAAATCCCTACCCGCGGCGAAATGACTGATCAGAGGCCCCACAAAGCAGGAATCACCCAGTGGATGATCAAGCAACAGCTTTTGATTCAGCGTGTCCCAAGAAGCCTGATACTTTAAGAAGTTTTTACGGACAGGGGTACACTGCCACATCACTACTAATTCCGGATCGACTGAAGATCATAATTATTCTGATTGGTTTTTGAGCTCCCTAATCATCGCACATCGAAGAATGTGTCTCTACATACCCGAATAAGGACAAGATCACCGTTGCTGCCCCCGGACTCTCCGGAATATAGAAACAGGCAATAATCGTGCCATTCCCCCGAATATGAATAACTTCAGTGACTTGCAGGTTCAGCTCCAGCGGGCGAGTAGCGAGAGTGTAAAGTAGTTCGACAACAGTAACTTGATCCCTTGTAGCTGGACGGTACGTAGATCAGGTACAGAAACCGGAGCGTTAGAACAGAGATAAAGCAGAACGCAAAAAAATAGGGCATAGGAGCAAGCGTAAACTTGATGCACAAATAGTTCGTGAAGAAGCTAAGAAGAGGCTGTAGATGTCGGTAAGGAGAAGCAGCAAGGAGCTCATTTCGATATCCCAATTGTCCTCCCTATCCGTACACTGCCACTATTCTGGCTTTGTCACCACAAATCCGTATTTCCTGGAGCCGGGTGACCGCCAGACGAAACATTTATTACGGATTTGGAAAACATAAATTCGACCGAAGATTCGATAGCCGACCCTGTATATAGAGCGCAACGATTCATAGTTTCTAGAGTCGACCATCGACACCAGGCCCTTATACCCGCGTTCGTGGTAGAACTTAAGCGCACTAGCCATACCTTTCCCGTGCAATCCTTGCCCCCGGTAAGCACCGCGAGTGTATCCGCCGTACATGTAAACATACGATCGATCGAAGCTCAGCATGTGGCCGTTAGGCAATTCGGTGGTCGAGGTTGAGTACCAGCCATAGCTTGCTATTTCCTGCTCTTTTATAAAGGCGTAGCATCTATCACCTTTAGAAAAGTTCTGCCGAATTTCGTCGGCTTTCAAGCCGGTGACATTACGCCCGGCAAAATATAGACATTCGCTTTCGGTGAGGAATTTTCCATCGTAACTGACTTCACCTGAGAGAATGCTCTGATCCACGGTTTGCATGGTTAGGGCCATGCATTTCATGGCGTCGACATAAATAAAGCGTGCTAATACTCGGACCATCGCCTTTTCGGCAAAGTCGGACACCGACATCTGTCGAAATTGATGGAGAACCGTCCGTACATTCATTGCTATATAGACTTAGTTGCGTTTTTAGGTTTCGTCAAAATTCGATACCGCTTATAAACACCCGAACCGTAACGTCGATACAACCCGTGTCCACAGGGCGAGCGGCGGCGAGCAATCCAACTTTCTAGGCCTGCTGAACTCCAACGTTAATGGCCGCTTCCGTACTGTCAACTTAACGCCTGAAAGCCCGTAGAAACCCACCTTCTGGCTTCAAGAAACTGCTTCCGCCCAACATGGAAACGCATCTGCCCTAAGGTTTTGATAGTGCTCAGCAGAAACCAGATGACGACGGAGATTGAATAGGATGTTCACAGCCGCATGAACGCTCAGGAATCTTTTAGCATGCCCTGTCAATTTGAATTGTCTCACACCGCCGTTCTCTCAACCAGTTTGGTTCGGAGTTCGGTTTCGGTAACCGATCGTCCACTGCAAGGTAAAAGCCTTTACCTTTCTTCCAGTTACTGCCCACCTCCCCTAAAGACCATCCTTATATGGACG
>JAPUGI010000368.1 GCA_027292925.1 Gammaproteobacteria bacterium | reverse complement strand
ATTTCGGGATTACCCTGTTGCAGACGGGTGACGTTAAACGGGCCGCAGACATGCTGGAACATGTATTCACAGTCGAGCCCAACAATCAGTTCGCCCTGTCCCACCTGACCTTGTGTTGGCGACTCCTTGGTGACGAACAAGAAGCAAAGGTAAACAACTACGAACAGCTGGTACGCGAATATTACATACCCGCTCCCGAGGGTTTTTCAACCATCACAGAATTTAATGAATATCTGGATGAGTTCCTGACCAGGATTCACACCAGTAAAAATCACCCCTATCAACAAACTCTCAGGGGTGGCACGCAGACGCAAGGCAACCTGTTTGCCTGGCAAAGTAAGGAACTCGAACTCCTGATTACAAGCCTGACGGCATCCATCAACCAACATCTCGAACATATGGCTAGTGTTGAGCCGCCTTTTCCAGGTTTTCCGCACTCGCGGCACTTTGACTTTTCTGCATCCTGGTCTGTGAAGTTACGCAGCCAGGGTTTTCACACAATGCATGTGCATCCCATGGGCTGGTTCAGTTCTGCCTATTACGTCGATTTGCCAGATTCAATGGACCAGGGCAATCGTGAAGGATGGTTAAAGTTTGGAGAACCCAATTTTGAGCCACCGGAACCTCTTGAACCACAGTATTTTGTACAGCCTGAACCGGGAAAGTTAGCCTTGTTCCCTTCTTATATGTGGCACGGCACGGTACCTTTCGAGTCCGATCAGATTCGAACCAGTGTCGCCTTTGATATTGTGCCGGTTATAAAACACTAGCCATCAATATTGTTTTGCACTGATTAGTTAATTCGGCGCACCTTGATTAATTTCCTGACACCATCAATTCGCAGGTTGAAGGTGTTCAACACGCCTTTTTCTATCCTCACCGTCTGACCTACCTTAAAACGTACACGGTTATCTTCATTTTCACGCCATACCTGTCCGTTATCCAGGCGCATATAATCAATTTGGTTGGCATTTTGCAAAGCCTCGACGATGGTTCCCTCTATATACTCAACCGGGTCCTTTGAGCTTTTCTTCCTGCCAAATTCCCCGGGGGTTTTTGTTGGCACTAATACCTTGTCTTCGACACTTTTTTCCCTTTTAACTTCCAACTCGACACGAGAGGCAGGTGAAGCTTTAGTCTCCACAGTTGCTTCGACAGGCTCTTTTGTTTTATGGATCGCAGACTCTTTTCGGGTCGCAGACGCTTCCTGGGTCACAGCCTCTGAAGAATGTGACTTAAAATATGCCTTCTCGAAACATTCAAGGCGAGCAATGGCAGAGTAGATGCCGGTGCAAACACCTAGCGCATCGAAACATGCCAATCGATCCTCTGGATTGGTAATTTCAACACATGACTGCGCGTTGACCAGGTTATAACCAACTGCCAGAAGGCACAAAAATACAAATCGTTTCATTAGCTGGATTCTTAAAATAGTGTGAGATCAGGCTTCCATTTTAACCCATATTTTACCAGTGGATCGGTATGGCGCATTAGACCCCATGATACAATCGGCCTTTCTTTTGAGATGAACGTATTAGCCATGAGATGGTCCCTGGCTGCAGTCCTCCTGCTGCTTGTGCAAATCACCCAGGCACAGGTAGATGCTACTTCCGTGGATTTTGATTCCCAGACTATTACCATTGCGTTAACGCAGGAACCACCACAATTAAACGGGATGAAAGCCACCGATCAGGTGAGCATTCTTATCCTCAGCCATGTAATGGAGGGACTGGTTCGCTATGATCGGCGAGGCAATATCGTTCCCGGGGTAGCGACACGTTGGGAACTGGATGATAAGACTGCAACCTTCTGGCTACGCGAAAACGCACGTTGGAGCGACGGCAGCTCGGTTACCGCCCATGATTTTGTATTCGCCTGGCAAAACGCCCTGGCCCCGGCAACAGCATCGGAATATGCCTTTATTCTTTACCCACTGAAGAATGCAGAAGCGATCAATCGCGGAGAAATGGATCCATCGCTATTGGGTGTGTTTGCCGAAGACGACAGGACACTTCGAATCGAATTTGACCGGCCTACAGGATACTTTGTAAAACTTACTGCCTTCACGACCTATTTCCCTGTGAACAAGGACTTCTTCGAATTAAAAGGAGATCGTTTTGCAGCCGATGCTTCAGATCTCATCTATAACGGTCCGTTCAAGCTGACCGAGTGGACACATAGTGCGTCCCTGAAGATGGTAAAGAACGATTACTACTGGGACAAAGACAGTATTAATCTCAATACCATCAAAGCAGACTACATTACGGCCGATACCCGCGCGAGATTGAATCTGTTTATTGACGGTAAGATTGTACACACCCGATTGGACGGCGAGACCTACAAGGATGCGTTAACCCAGAGATTCAGGATCCGTCGCTTCACCACAGGATCTGTGTTCTTCCTCGAATACAACCATCGAGAAGAACGGGTTACCCGCAACCTGAACCTACGCAAGGCGATACAGTACGTATTTGATCCCAATGAAATGGTTAATAAGGTACTGGCGACACCTGGCAACCTGCCCGGGATGAGCCTTTTCCCCGTTTGGCTAAATGGAGTTGAAGATAAATTTCGGCGCGAGTACCCGGCACCACAAACTGAAGTTGATATTGGTAAGGCAAATCAGTACTTGGACGCAGCGAAAAGAGAGCTTAACCTGGACTCGATCCCTCCCCTTGTGTTGCTCGTTAGCGACAGCCCAACCGCAGCTAAACAAGCCGAATATCTGCAGGGCCTGCTTAAGGCAAAACTGGATCTGGATATCAAGATCGATGTTCAAACGTTCAAGCAACGATTGGCAAAAATGACCTCCGGGGACTTTGATATGGTCAATGCCGGTTGGGGTCCGGACTTCGACGATGTCATGACATTCGGAGACCTTTTCGCTTCATGGAACATGAACAATCGAGGACGGTATAACAACCCGGAGTACGACTCACTGGTGCGAATCGCAATGAATAGTTCTGTCCCCAAGGTAAGAATGGATGCCATGGGTGAAATACAAAAAATTATCCATAACGATTCTGTGGTACTGGCCCAATACGAACAGGGCGTCATATACCTGATGCATCCAAAACTGAAAGGCGTCGTCCGGCGGGTGGTCGGCGCGGACCCTGACTACACCTACGCAAGAGTCGTGAAGTAATACATTTATGTGGGTCTATACGGTAAAGCGGCTTCTCGCGGGTGTTATCACCGTATGGTTTATTGCCACTGCAACATTTATTGCAATGCATATGGTCCCCGGCGACCCTTTGATGAATGACAAGGCAGTTTCAGCAGAGATTCGCAGGAACCTTGAACAGAAGTACGGCCTTGATAAGTCAGTACCGGAGCAATACGTCATATACCTGGGTAATATGCTTCAGGGCGATTTCGGTATCTCATTTACACAACAAAATCGGCGCGTGAACGATATCATCCGCGATCACTTCCCTGTCTCGGCCAGCCTCGGTTTACTGGCAATCTTTTTTGCAGCCACCGGTGGCGTGTTGTGGGGAGCGATAACGGCAGTCTACAGGAACCGCATGCCTGACATTATTATCATGTTCCTGGTAATCCTGGGTATTTCGGTGCCAAGTTTTGTATTTGCAGCACTAGGCCAGTTGATGCTGGTCAATATAAACAGCATGCTGGGGCAATCTCTTATACCAGTAGCCGGATGGGGAACCTTCGCCCACATGTTAATGCCTTCCCTGGTTCTGGGTCTCGGCACCATGGCGTTTCTTACCCGTTTGATGCGTTCCTCCATGCTTGAAGTTGTTAACGAGGACTACATAAAAACTGCCCGTGCTAAGGGACTTTCTCCCGTTCGCATTTTCTTTCGCCACCAGTTGCGCAATGCCATCCTTCCGGTCGTTACTGTGCTGGGGCCATCGATTGCTGCTATCACCACCGGTGGATTCGTCGTGGAGTTGGTATTCGCCATTCCTGGCCTCGGCAGATATTTTGTCCAGGCTGTGCAGCAGTTGGATTACACGGTAATTATGGGTACGACAGTTTTCTACGGGGCGTTCCTCGTTTTTATGGTGATTATCGTTGATATTCTTTATGGCTTCATTGATCCAAGAGTGCGCCTGGAATGACCGTCACTGCAGTCTCAGATTTTCATCCAGGCGCCGATGATTTTACCCGGGTCGAGACTGACCTCTCGGTTGAACAAATTTCCCGTCCGTCCTTGTCCTACTGGCAAGATGCCTGGGTTCGTCTGAAAAAGAACACCAGGGCCACTATTTCTCTTTATATTATTATTGGCCTTGCAATATTTACACTCCTGGGTCCCGTTTTCTGGCAGGTAGATCCTTCATTACAGGATCTTAACCAGATATCCCAGGCACCCTCCCTGCCAAAAATAGCCATTCTCGTGGGTGCATACAAACGCTGGGATGGCATTGTTCTCCAGGATTTTCCAGTAGAGCCCGAGGAGTATGCTGAATCCGTTGCAGCGGTCACCGGATTGCGGACTTTCGAAGCCGCGACAACCCAACAGGTAAGACTCATCTGGGATCCGGTGGTTGGTGCCGGGGGCTACAACATCTACCGCAACCAACGCGCCCCGGAAGGTTTCAATGATCTTGGTCTGCCTCTGGGATCAACCTATGGCGGCAACGAAGTGAGTTACGAAGATCGCCTCAGCCTTGAATCCCGCGCCTATTATTACTCTATCGTGCCGACCGATGGTTACGATGAATATGAGGTATACACCGTTACCGAGATCAAGCCCCGGATGATTATTACTGTCAGCGATGCAAAAGATCGCGATTTGATTTCAAAAATAGAAGACGACAATCTCGGGCAGGAAATTGGCCTGGAATTTCATCCCTTCGGAACCGATTACCTGGGCCGCGACATGCTCGCCCGGTTAATGCAAGGTGCTCGCGTTTCCCTTTTTATTGGAATCGTGGCGCCTTTTATTTATGTCATCTTTGGTATTATTTACGGCGGCTTCGCAGGATATTTCGGTGGCAAACTGGATGCGTTGTTTATGCGGTTTGCAGATTTTGTGGTCGCCCTGCCGTTCCTCCTGTTCATGATTCTGTTTAAGATTGCATTCGGCATTGGCCCCGGAGAAAGTGGAATTTTCCCTATGTTAATTGCCCTGATTCTACTTCTCTGGCCGACCACGGCAAGGCTGGTCCGGGGCCAGGTATTGCAGATCAGGGAACAAGGATA
>JAPUGI010000367.1 GCA_027292925.1 Gammaproteobacteria bacterium | reverse complement strand
GGCTTTAGCCCTCGCATACTCCGCTCACGGAATCGGTCCGATTGAGGCAAAAATTCTGTTCGATGACTGGCATTCTGGATGATCTCGGGCGGGAAGCGGTAGCTTTTCTAGCGGTTGCCTGGTCTAGTCGATGGGCGGGATTGCCGCAAGTTCAGAAAACTGACGCGTGGTCTTGAGGTTGATCTAGATTTGGACATTGATTTTCTCCCGATGAACACCCTGTGACGTCTGAGTGTCTCGCAGGCTGGAAACCGAAAAGGAAAGGAATATTGTTAGTAAGTTTAGTCCATATATGGGGGATATCAAAAAAGGGTACTGACAAACTCATCCGACACAAGGTTCACCCATCCACGCTCGTGAATTTCGGCAATGGTAGAGACCAGTGTTTTGCACCGCGTATCGAATGAGGTATAACATTGGATGAAAATACTACGAAGCGTGGTATGAATGCTGGATTTATCAACGCTTTTTCTTGTCATGGTCTGTGCCTTGGCTGTCTCGGTGTCGGCCGATGCCGAGGACCGGTCGACAATCCACTGTAAAGACGAAATAGATGAAAGGCTGCCACCCGTCGTGCTGGGTATGAGCACAGCACTGAGTGGCCCGAATCAATATCTTGGCCTTGCAATGAGCCACGGCGTGCGAACTCGACTTGAGGAGGTTAACGCACAGGGAGGAATTTGCGGCAGGCAGCTAGTATTGCGCGTGAAGGATGACAGTTACGATCCTGACAGAGCATTGGCAAACACACGGGAGTTGATTACAGAGGACAAGGTGATTGCCCTCGTCGGCAATGTCGGGACGCCTACAGCCGAAAAATCCTGGCCCTTAGCCAACAAATCAAATGTGGTCTTCTACGGCGCCTATACCGGAGCCGGTGTGCTGCGAGAGACGCCGCCCCAACGCTATGTATTCAACTATCGAGCCAGCTATGATCAGGAGATGCTGGTTATTGTTGACGCAATCATTCGGCAGGGAATTCCACTTAGAAAGATTGAGTTTTTCCTTCAAGGAGATGGATTTGGCAAGGCGGGACTGGCATCGGCCAAGCGCGCACTCAAGCAAAAAGGATTCAAGTATGCAGATGAGTTGCAGACAACCTACTATCCAAGGAATTCGCTTTCTATCCAGAGTGCGCTCGAATCACTGATCAAGCGTGAACCCAAACCCGAGGCAATTATTATAGTGGGCGCTTATCGTCCCAGCGCCGAGTATATTCGATTTGCTCATGGACTCCTGCCGCGAGCGCTTTTTTACAATCTATCATTTCCAGGTGCGTCCGAGTTATCTGCACTGTTACCCGACATCGATGGTCGTGTTTACATTACTCAAGTGGTACCGCCCTGCGGGAATGTTGACGGCTTGTGCGAGAAATTTGTCAATGAGGTGGCGTTGGAAGGCTATTTGTCGACTGGTGTTTTGGTTCAGGCACTAGAAGATATTGAGGGGGCGATTAACAGCGAGAGTCTGCGGGAATCCCTGGAGCGAGTCGAAGTCACGCTGATTCAAGGGCATGGCTCATCAAATGAAAATATTGATCATCAAATTGTTGATAAGGTTTGGTTGGCCGAACTTTTCGCCCAAGGTAAATGGGTAGCTGTCAGGGAGCTGCAAAATGACGAGAGGCCTACGCCATGAGCGAAATCGCGGGGGCTAAACTTCCTGGCGAAAGTCCTCGTGCGGACCGGCCCGGAGTCGTTTTATTTCTCGGTTGTTTATCGCTTCTGCTGGCGCTTGTTGTAAGTTTTCAGGCGGTGGTGGTTTATCAGCAGTTCAGCGAAGCTACTAAAAACTCAAAAAAATGGGCGAAAGATACGGGTAACAGCATTGCGGAAACACTGGACTCCAATCTGGTGGAAGTGGCCACAATAGCGAAAAACCTGGCAGATGAGGTTCGCAGTCAATTAGCTGATGAGATCGAAGGCCGGCCCTGTAGGCCGTGTCAAGCATGCTCCGGTTGTGGTGTGGAATCGATTCTGCAGTCGGCTTATCTGAACAATACGCATTTCAGCAGTCTGGGTATCGCCTTTGGGGCATTTAAGTCCGATCCCGATGTCCAGTTATATGCGCCATTCATTCAGCACCACGATGTATCGAAGGGAAAACTTCAGAGAATAGACCACTACTATGATTATCTTTCCGGGCAGGAGATCACTGATATTCCGGCCGCGCTCCTGACTGACACAGCCTCGAGTACAGGTTCGGGAGGAAGCTCTCTGGCGGGAGAAGGCTGGTATCAGAAAGCGACAGCCTCCCGCTCTCACTGGATGCCACCCCGATTCGAAACCTCCGTGTCAGATTACGTTATTCGCTATACGGTACCTGTTCATCATCCAATTGAAGAAGGTTTTGATGTCGGTCGATCGACACAAGTGAGGGAGCAGATAAGTGGCAGGGATGAGATTGGTGTTGCTTTTGTCGATATCGATCTTGAATGGCTGCGGCAACGAATAGAACAATGGGATATTGGTGATAACAACTATGTAGTGCTATTCAACGAGTTAGATCAGCTTATCTATCATAGCCTGAGAGGCAGGGAAGAAATAGTTTCGGGCCTGAGAGATGGTGTACGGGATTGCTCTCTGGTAAACGCTACGGATGCAGACAAAGGCGTTCAAGCTGATTGCTATTTGATATCAATGAAAAATGCCAACGGTACCGTGGGATCTAGTCAGCTGACAGGCGATCCATCCTGGTTCCACTCCCATGCGATTGGTAGTAGGGGTTGGCGCTTATTAACTGTAATTTCAACGAAGCCAATGCAGGAATTTCTGGACCGCGGTGAGAAGAGTTATAGCTGGGTCGGCATGAAAGACCGGGTAGCCTGGGTGTTTTGGATTGTCTGTACCTTGGTTTCCGGGTTTTCTTACTACCGTATGAAAAGGAGCCGCACCACGCGGAAAATGCTGTGGATTGATTCCGTCGTTTTTACCCAGATATTTTTGCTTGGCATATTGACCATTTGGATTTGGGAGCACGGGACGCTGGATGAATCGAATGAAGCGGGCCGGATCTTATCAAACCAGGCGATGGTAAATCAGTTCAAGGACGAGTATGCCATGGCGAGCCTAAAGGGACACAGAACTCCACCTATATTTGTGCCTGTTGGATTGTTCGTGCAGTCCATCGAGTTTATTAGCGCAACCAATGTCGCCCTGACCGGATATATCTGGCACCGATATATTGAAGGCCAGGGAATTAACGTTACTGACGGCACCATTTTTCCAGAGGCCATCGCTACCAACATCAGGGAGGCTTATCAGGAAAACATCGAAGGAGAAGTTATCAAGGGCTGGTATTTTGAAACAACGTTGCGGGAGCGGTTTGATCCGAGAAGGTATCCGTTCGATCGACAGGCAGTTTGGGTTCGCTTGTGGCATGAAAACATTGGTGAGAATATCGTGCTGGTACCCGATTTCAAAGCCTACGACAGTCTCAGTACTCGCGCATTGCCGGGAGTTGAAAAGGATTTTGTTCTGTCGGGTTGGACTCTCTTTCGATCTTACTTTGATATGCGCAGCAACAGCTATAACACCAGTTTTGGGAGGTCCGGTTTTTTCACTGGCGACGCATTGCCCGAACTGTATTTTAATATTGAGGTTAAACGCAATTTTCTCAATCCCTTTATCTCGCATTTTTTCCCGCTATTCGTAGTTCTTTTAATGCTCTACGCGATTTTGGTGACGACCTCGGAGGATGAAATTCGTAAAGAAGTACTCGGTTTTAATGTGTCGAGAGTCGCGGCCACCTGTTCAGCGCTGTTTTTTGTTGTAACAATCGCTCATGTTCAACTACGACGTGAACTGGCCGCAAATTCTATCGCTTATCTTGAATATTTCTATTTGATTTCTTACGTGATAATCATACTGGTCACCGCCAATGCGGTTTTATTTTCCTTGCGGTTGCCTATTCAATTTATACAGTTTCACGACAATCTGTTGCCCAAAGTGATTTACTGGCCGCTGATACTGGGAGGATTCTTTATTTGTACTGTAGTTGTGTTTCTGAATTAGCAAAGCCTGGCGTAAAAAGAGCAACCAGAATGTCTATCTCGCCTGCCAGCTTATGCAACGCACCCTCCGCCTTTCCCCATCCCGGAGGCGGATGCTCACTTCTTATGCGCCCAAACAACGGTTGGGTATTTTGTAGCTGATTGATATGAAAGGGTTTTTTATTTTTCACCATACGTAATAGTCTCACTCCTGAGCGCGGTATTTTCTGGTCCCAGACCAAAAAACAACAACTTAGTGACCCATGGGCGGGGATTTCTGGATGAAATATGATACTATTAGGTATATAATTCAACATAGTTACCTAA
>JAPUGI010000366.1 GCA_027292925.1 Gammaproteobacteria bacterium | reverse complement strand
CACCCTTTTGGTCGACATTGTCAGACGCCGGTAAACGGGTGGCTATCATCGACCTGCCGAAGACCTATCCCACCAAAGGACTAAACGGTATACAAGTTGTCGATTGGGCAAACCACGATGCCGATACCCTGGAAGGATTCTTGACCTGGCCCACCAACCTGCGCAGCGAACTCGATCGCCGTTATGGCAGTGACCCCTTCAACCGCCACGCATTTGGTTCGCGCGGTCCAACCAATTTTCCAGCCTTTGTGGACGGCCTATGTAAAAATGTCGAGCACAAGACTCGCCTATTCCTGGATCTACTTAACCAGGAACCCTGGGACCTATTATTTGCCGCTTGGGACGATGCACATTGGGCCGGCCATTTTGGATGGAGACTGCACGACCCCACACATCCGTTTCATGATCCCGACCTGGTCGCCGAAGTTGGTGACCCGCTGGCCCGTGTCCTTATTACACTCGATCGCAGTATCGGCGAGATCATCGATCACGTCGGACCCGAGACCACGATCATGCTACTTTCCAGCCATGGCATGGGGCCAGCGTATAGAACAAGCCTGATGATCGAACCGATCTTGCGACGCCTGGAAGCGACTCCTGAGGGACGGAATAAAATCTACAAGAAGCTGCGCCTGGTCTGGGACAACCTGCCGGGACAGATCCACCGCCCTCTGACCCAACTAAAGGATTTTATTCGTGAAGGACTACTTGAGAAGGACCGTGCCCGCCGCCGAAGCTTTCCCCTGCCTTGCAACAACGACGGCGGTTGCATACGTCTGAACGTCATCGGCCGTGACCCTGAAGGATTAATCCAACCGGGTGCCGAATACGACGCACATTGCCAATGGCTGATCGATGAGTTGAGCGCCGTCGTCGACGCCGACACCGGTGAGCCAATCATACGGCGCGTGGTCAAGATCAGAGACCATATGGACGGTGAACACCTAAACATATTGCCTGACCTTGCGATCCAATGGAATGTTAGCACCCCGACGCATTGCATCACCTCGCCGCGGATCGGCGAGATCGAAACAGAGATTCCGCGCTGGCGAACCGGCGAGCATTTGCCGCAGGGGTTCCTGCTGTCGACAGCAGCCGGCGTTGTGCCAGGCGAAATCAATAGCATCGTCAGAGCAGAAGACCTGGCCCCAACAGTCGGCCGACTCCTTGATGTACCCTTCCATGATATCGACGGTTCCCCGGTCGAGGAAATGTTGCCACGGCATTAGCACTCGATTAAGTATGTTCTCGATCATCGATGAAACAAAACATATACATCTGCTAGATTCGGCATTTGCAGCATTAGGACTCACAGGCATTTATTTAACTCCATGAAGCCTATACTCGTCGCCACCGATATTGCTTATTGGCAACAACGACGCGGCAATGAGGTTCGTATCGAACGGCTCATCCGATATCTCACAAAGCACTTCCGGGTTCATGTTGTTTATATAGGAGTTTCTCACCCACCGCATGCCACTGAAGTGAAATACCACCACTTACCACCGGCAACTCTATCGGCACATCTGGCAGCCGGGTTACTAAAGTGCTTGCCCGAACGTTTCTTCATTCGTGTTATTGAATGGTTGAACAGGCGCGGTTACACACGAACACTTTCCTATTTTCGTTCTGAGGCAACCTTGAACGCATTTCGAAGCCTGTACTCCGAAGTGAAGCCATGTGTAGTTTTGATTGAATATATCTGGTATGCCTTTCTGATCGAGGTAGTAGATGCCCGCAAATCATTGCGCATAATCGACACCCATGACGTGATGCATCAGCGAATGAAAAGATACGGGGAGTTTGGGCGTATTCCGGATCGTTCCTGCAGCGAAGCCGAAGAGCTTGCATTACTCAAAAACTTTGACGCCATTCTTGCGATTCATAAAGATGATGCGACCTATCTTCGATCACGCCTGGACAACAATGTTCTTTTAGTTCCCCATGCTGAGGAAGTTCGTCCTGGCTTCTATGAACACCACTTGGCAACACGAACCGCAAACGATCCCATAGTACTGATCTATATTGGCAGTGCCAGTGATCAGAACAAAGATGCGATTACCTGGTTCATTATGAACGTATGGAACGAAGCTATGGCCTCGCGCTTTCGTCTGAACGTGTGGGGTGGGGTCTGCCATCAACTTAACAACCTGCCAACGGGTGTCAAAGTGCATGGGATCATTACTGATGTTACCAACGCCTACGCGCAGTCCGATGTTGCCATTAACCCAATTCGATTCGGCTCGGGCCTGAAAATCAAAAATGTTGAGGCTCTTGCGTTTGGAGTGCCGGTCATAACGACGACCATTGGAGCGGAAGGTTTGGCGATCGGAGAAGCGCACGGATTGCTGATTGCTGATACACCTGGGGACTTCCACCACCAACTCGAGACGCTGACCGATCCGGATATCCGTTCATCTTTCTCCTCTGGTGCTCTCGCCACTATCGAAAAGACTTTCTCTGGTGAGGCCTGCTATGGACCACTTGTCCACTTGATTGAGTCACACTCACTTGAGTCTCAGCGATAGGCCGACTCACCAATTTCTTTACCCGCGAATGCGGTGAGCATGCCGGAGATTTCGTATAGGTGTGAGCGTACAGCAGAAACCAATGCGAGAGGAAGCTCATAAACTTTAACTCCGTGGTAATGCCAATAAAGTAGGCACCATATCCATGTTTGTGTGAGCCTTGCAAAAAAGAACAGCGGTATGGAGACAACGCCCAGTTGGACAAACCATGCAAATGGTAGTTGCTTGTCAAGCTGACGCATACGAACTGTGGCGAAACCCATGGAGCGGCGAATGTCGCGTTCCATCCCAGGTCCATCAAAATCGTGTATCACTTGCATTGCAGGCTGAAAGTAGTAACGATGCCCGGCGCGTAGCAATTCATGTGCATGCAGACGACCACCAAATGGTCCCGCTTCAGGGCGAAGTGGGTGTTGGAGGTAGGCCTCGCGCCGATATATCGCATTGTTGTTAGCGATGTAAGTCACATAACCCTCACCACGGCGGCAGACATGCGACCGACCGGTCAACGACAGTATCCGTTCCAGTCGGTTACGGTTGGGATAATTCGTTAACCCACTACAAACCGACGCGTCCGGGGCTCTGCGCAAGCTTTGAACACCCGCTTCAAGCCATCCTACATCAGGGCTACAGTCAGCGTCCAAGAAAGCGGTGAACGGTGCTCGAGCGACTAGTACGCCAAGATGCTTCATCAAATAAGACTCATTATGTTCAGATGGTATAACTACCAGATCAGGTATTAGCTTGTACAAATCCTGTGGAATCTGGTCGACAAAGTGCTTGTGTTCTACCAAGAGTGTCTCGACTGCTCCGTTGAAGGTCTGCTCGCTGAGGCGACCGAATGTTTTACGAATATCATCCCATGACTTCTGTTCACCACCGGCATAGTCCGAGACGACGATGACCGAGACATCTGGTTTAGTTCCTTTCGGTTCCGATATTTTAACTTCCCGGGGTAACAATGAGTGTGCAGTTATGGATTTAGTATCCTGGCTAATTTTCACTTTATCACTTCTACTTAATCTTGTTTGGTACCTTGGTCATTTTGGTATAAACGATCAACATTGAACTACTTTTTTTTATCACCTTGTTTCGCTACTGTTAAAATTCAGGCAGCAGCACCAAAATCTGAATTAGGATAATAGTTGTCAAAGAATTAGTACATTCCAACATACTTCCCTATTAAGCACAAAGGCTGTGGAAGTATGTCTTACTAATCACAACCAATGAGATAGATCGCGGCCAATAAGCTCCTGTGTTTTCAGAATATCGTCACTAACTTCTTCGGTTAATCGTGCTCGAAGTTCTGGATCAAGCCGTTCTCTTGGCGACGAAACTTTACCCCGGGCAATCAGGCGAAAGAATTGACCTCGCATGGAGAGTGGAAGCATTGGCGCAATCCAGGACCGTAATTCCCCGCTGTTCCTCCATGCCCAACGTAATACTGGATTGGCAATTTCGCCACTGCGATTGTGGACGATTGAGGTGTCTGGTTCGAAAGATGGGTCTACTCCAATAAATTCATAGAGGTCACACATCAACATGTTCGGGTCATCACACAGGTCCTCATACAAATATACTCTAATCTGTTTTCTGTCGAAGGTGTCGAACCACACCTTAAGCTGCTCATGTAAAAGCTAATCTCTCGATACCGGCCCCTGTACCAGTTTTCCTTTTTACGCCT
>JAPUGI010000365.1 GCA_027292925.1 Gammaproteobacteria bacterium | reverse complement strand
GCTGCAAACGCAAAGTTTGAAGAAGTTGCCTATCTTCTGCTTTACGGTGAACTGCCTGGCCAGGCTCAACTGGATGCCTACATTGAAAAGCTCAATGGCCTGCGGGCACTTCCCGATGAGTTGAAAACTGTACTGGAAAGGATTCCCAAAGAAACCCACCCTATGGATGTGTTGCGGACAGGTTGTTCCATGCTGGGTAATCTTGAACCTGAAAATACTTTTGATGATCAGCACGCAGCGGCAGACCGTCTGCTGGCAACGCTGCCAGCCATCATCTGCTACTGGTACAGGTTCTCACACGATGGTGTGCAACTTGATACAGAGACAGGCGAATCCACCATTGGTGGACATTTCTTGCACATGCTGCTGGGTAAAACTCCGTCAGATGTGTACAGGGAGGTGATGAATTGTTCGTTGATCTTGTATGCGGAGCACGAATTCAATGCGAGCACTTTTACTGCCCGTGTTTGTGCTGCGACCCTGTCTGACATGTATTCCTGTATCACAGGTGCGATTGGTTCTCTCCGTGGTCCGCTGCATGGTGGTGCCAATGAAGCGGCAATGGAACTGATCGAAAAGTTTGATTCAGTTGATGGCGTAGAGGAGGCTGTGCTCGGCATGTTGGAACGCAAGGAAACGATCATGGGATTTGGACATGCTATTTACAGTACTTCTGATCCGCGCAGCGCCATCATTAAGGAATGGTCTGAAAAACTGGCCGCGTTAAGTGGTGACACCAGTTTGTACGATATATCCTGTGCCGTTGCCGACACCATGTGGAACAGCAAAAAGCTGTTTCCAAATGCAGATTTTTTTCATGCGTCTGCATACAACTATCTAGGCATTCCAACCAAAATCTTCACCCCGATTTTTGTGATGTCGCGACTCACGGGGTGGGCCGCCCATGTTATGGAACAACGATCCAATAATCGACTGATTCGTCCCAGTGCAGATTACATTGGTCCTGATCTCCGCTCCTATGTCGCGATAGATAAAAGATAAAGAAATGGGTTCAAATGTAGATATCAACGTGCGATCAGGTCCTGATCAGGAACTGGTTGATATCGCCGAATATGTGTTCAGCGGGACGATCGATAGTTCAGAAGCTTTTGATACAGCACGGAACTGCCTGATGGATACCCTTGGTTGTGGTTTCCTGGCCTTGAGATTTCCGGCATGTACAAAACTCCTGGGGCCTATAGTCCCTGGCACTACCGTGGTCAACGGTGCCAGGGTTCCAGGTACACAATTCGTACTCGATCCCGTTAAAGCCGCCTGGGATATTGGCGCCACTATTCGCTGGTTAGATTTTAACGATACTTGGCTGGCAGCCGAGTGGGGTCATCCTTCAGATAACCTGGGCGGCATTCTCGCGGTCGCAGACTACCTCTCAAGAATTAATGCGGCAAATGGGAAGGACCCATTGACCATGAAGGACGTGTTGACAGCAATGATTAAGGCGCATGAAATTCAAGGGTGTATTGCTCTGGAAAATAGTTTCAATCGGGTAGGGTTGTGCCATGTGTTACTCGTGCGAGTGGCAACCACAGCGGTAGTGACCAAAATGCTCGGTGGTACCCAGGAACAGATTATCGACGCCTTGTCACAGGCATGGGTAGATGGGTGCAGTTTGCGCACCTACAGGCATGCCCCTAATGCAGGATCGCGAAAGTCCTGGGCGGCTGGAGATGCCACCAGCCGAGGTGTTCGTCTCGCCATGATGACGATGAAGGGTGAAATGGGCTATCCAAGTGTGTTGTCTGCAAAAACCTGGGGTTTCTATGATGTATCTTTTAATGGTGAGAAATTTGATTTCCAGCGCCCTTACGGATCCTATGTCATGGAGAACATATTATTTAAGATTTCATTCCCTGCTGAATTCCATGCTCAGACGGCAATAGAAGCAGCGGTTACGTTACACGCACAGGTTAAAGATCGTCTCGATGAGATTGACAAGGTTGTCCTCACTACACACGAGTCCGCAATCCGAATAATTTCCAAAGTTGGAGAATTGAATAACCCTGCTGACAGGGACCACTGTTTGCAATACATGGTAGCCATAGGGTTGATCAAAGGCGATCTTGTTGCCGAAGACTACGAAGATGACGCGGCTTCCGATTCGCGAATTGATGCGCTGCGCGAGAAGATGGAAATAATTGAGGATAATCGCTACAGCCGTGAATACCATGAACCGGACAAGCGTTCGATTGCCAATGCCATCCAGGTTTACTTCAAGGATGGAAGCAGCACGGAGAATGTCGAAGTTGAATATCCCATCGGCCACCGAAGTCGACGCGAGGAAGGCATCCCGGTTTTGGAAAGCAAGTTCCATCGGGCTTTACTCACACGTTTTCCGGCGAAGCAGACAGATGCAATCTTCGCTCTTTGTAGTGATCAGGCGAAGCTCGAAGCAACCCCGGTCAATGAATTTGTCGATATGCTGGTGATCTAGCCCTTTCGATGCCTAAATCTGGACAAGAACTAACTGTTTATTCAGCACCATAGCGAAATTGCCGATATTGCGAATGGAAACTCATTACCTTTGAAACATATCGTCTCGTTTCAGGGTAGGGTGGTATACCGTCGTACATTTCGACTGCCGAGGCACCGGCATTGTAGGCGGCAACTGCCAGAAATATGTCACCGTTGAACTTGTCCATAAGTTGTCGAAGATGCGCCACGCCCGCGTTGATATTTTCCCTTGGATCGTGGCGATCGTTCACCCGGTATCGATTCGCCGTGTCTACCATCAGTTGCATCAGGCCGGTGGCGCCCTTGGTTGATATTGCATGTGGATTGAATCCAGACTCAACCTGGATAACGGCTTCCACTAATGCCGGGTCAACGCCGAATCGATTACTGGCCACACGTATATAGGATTGGAATTTTCTGGGACCACCAGTTGAAATTGGATGATTGGCCAGGATATGACCCGCGTTTTTTAGGGAGTCACGTTTGTTGATCAACTGATATCCAGGGACAGGTCGATCAGAAGCCATTCGTTCACCGTCAGGACCTCTATAAAAATAGACTTCTGCCAGTACCGGCGGCGCAAATTGTGCGAGGCACAATAAGGCAGCAACTTTCAGATGAAGGCTCAAGCACATTTTGCCAGGTACCGATTTACGGGGAATGGGATGCCGATTGTACTTGGTTTTAGGGGCTCGTCAAATTTTCTTATTAGTCACCACATCCCAACAGTTAGCTGCGGGGGTTCCTTACATCCTAAGTTGCCTTAAGTTAGGATCACTCAAACCGGATTCCCAGGCCGCATTGAATTGCCTGCCTAGTCTGCTACATTCGGTAATATCTGAGAAATTTGCAAAACCATCGAAGGCTTCATAATCTCGTCGGTATACTATACCGGCACCATCCACCAACACATATTCATGATTGAGCTGGCGAAATTCAGGGTGCACGATTTTCATTTTTATCGAAGAAGGCAATTTGCGGCTTATATCTAGCAAGGCATGTCCGTTTCTAGTCACCCGATGTGAATCATAAAGCAGTATTTCGATGTGGGTGTATCGGTTCTTGCGGGCGAGGAGCGACAATATTTCGCGTAGTTCAATATTGTCGAACAGCTTGTGTTCAAGTACCGGTGAAAAAATTCGTACAGAGGTTATTGCCTGTTTCGCCATTTCCAGAATTACATTTTTATAATCTTCTTCCCGCCTTAACAAA
Source organism: Gammaproteobacteria bacterium (assembly GCA_027292925.1). Lineage (GTDB taxonomy): Bacteria > Pseudomonadota > Gammaproteobacteria > Pseudomonadales > Azotimanducaceae. Next base: position 6,826 of record JAPUGI010000365.1, on the reverse strand, counting down.
ATGAATTTTTTGTCCTGTCCCAACTTATAAATAATTTCGGATTCGCTGTAATGGTCACCGTCGACACCCGGCCGTTGTAACGGTTCATGGACGTCTTCAAGCTTTATGGTTTTGATGTAGGACTGGTGTTTTAAACCAAACCCATCGAAAGTATCACCGCGTTTTTCAAAACCAGCCCGGGTATAAAAATCATCCAACACGGCTAGCGCATCCAGCCTGACTTCATGCAGATCAAATCTTGTTGCCTTACCTACTGCCTGTTCCAGAAGCGACTGACCGACCCCTTTGTTGCGATGCTCCGTTGCGACTGCCAGGCGAGAGATTTCACCATCTAATGACATGCGGATTACTCCAATTACTAGCCCCGAAGCGTCCTGCGCCACCCAATGGATGGCATCAGCATCAGCTTCGTCACCAGTCAACGATTCAGGTAAGCCGAGTTCGTGAACAAAAACAATCTCCCGCACTTTCCTGATGATTTTCGCGACGTCCTTAAATGTGACCTCCCGTGTGTCGAATTGTTTGACTGCAATCTCTGGATCCGAATCACTTGCGGTCAATCGTTGAACGTTATCATCGAGGGGATTTAGATTCTGCACCATACATTGATAAGTGATTCCCGAATCTTTAAATACCTTTCCGACAGTAGTAAACCCCACTCGTTCGTAAAATTGCCGGGTATGCGGTTGTACTATCAGGGATACATTGGTGAAGCCCAGGTGCCGCGCCTTGTCCACGGCCTGTTCAAGCAGGGCTGCGCCTATGCCTCTCCCTCTAAAATTTTCAAGTACTGCCAGTTCTCCAATTTGGCCATCCGGACGTAAACGCACTGTGCCAACGGGTACATCTTCCCGGTCTGTTGCCAGCCAATGCCAGCTTTCTCCATCTTTACTGTCTGATTCATCCTCACTGGCTAAGCCTAGCTCGACGACGAAAACAAGACGGCGAATGTTAGATAGAGTATTGCCTTGCCTTGACCAGTCGGCCTCGCCTATGTCGAATGGGCGGATGGACAGTTCTTCATTCACGGTGTTTTCTCTTCATTAGCAACCTTTATTCTGCCAACAGCTTTTCAACCAGTAGCTCGGCAGCACCGATGTAGTTAGCAGGATTAAGGGAACGAATTTGCACTTTGGCTTCCTCCGGCAGCTTCAGGTCCGCGATCATCGATTCGATTCGGGACTGATCCAGCGTTTCTCCCCGGGTGAGCGTTTTCAGTTTCTCATAGGGCTCTTCAATGCCGTGCTTACGCATGATGGTTTGTATTGGTTCCGCCAGAACTTCCCAGCTGTCATCCAGGTCTTTGGCCAGCACTGATGGATTCAGTTCAAGTTTGCCGAGACCTTTCAAGGATGACTGATAAGCGATAAGCGAGTAAGCGAATCCACTGCCAAGGTTGCGCAAGACCGTAGAATCAGTCAGGTCACGCTGCCACCTGGAGACGGGTAGCTTCTCAGCCAAATGTCCAAGGATGGCGTTCGCAATGCCCAGGTTGCCCTCGGAATTTTCGAAGTCAATCGGATTTACCTTGTGTGGCATGGTGGAAGATCCGGTTTCTCCGGCCACCGGTTTTTGCTTGAAATAGGCGATGGAAATATACGCCCAGATATCCCGGTCGAAATCCAGCAGAATGGTGTTGAACCGTGACATACCATGGAACAATTCTGCCATATAGTCATGGGGTTCAATTTGTGTAGTGTGTGAATTCCATGCCAGCCCGAGGGAACTGACGAATTCCTTGCTGGTTTTCAGCCAATCAATGTCCGGATAGGCAGCCAGGTGGGCGTTGTAATTCCCCACGGCACCATTGAGCTTGCCAAGTATCGGCATATTTTCTATCTGCAGCAGCTGTCGTCTCATTCTTGCGACGACATTGGCCAATTCCTTACCCATCGTTGTTGGGGAGGCAACCTGCCCATGGGTACGCGAAAGCATTGGAATCGAAGCATATTGCTTCGCCATATCAGAAATTTGTTCTGCCAGAAGCTGCATTTGCGGTAGCAAAACCTCGTCCCTGGCCGATTTCAGCATCAGTCCATAAGACAAATTGTTAATGTCCTCGGAAGTGCAGGCGAAGTGAATAAATTCTGAATGTTTGCTGAGGAGTGGGTCGCCGGAAACTGCTATTTTTTCCTTAATGAAATATTCAACTGCCTTCACATCGTGGTTGGTTGCTCGCTCCAGTTCTTTTACCCGCCTGGCATCATCCGGGGAGAAATCAGTAACAAATCGTTCAATCACATTGCTGCTTTCAGGCGACAGGGAAGGCAGTTCAGGGATATCGGGGTGAGCCGCAAGGAACTGGAACCAGCGAACCTCCACCAGCACCCGGTGGTAAATCAGTCCATATTCACTTGCAATGGCGCGCAGTTGTGCTGTCCTGTCGGCATATCGTCCATCGATGGGAGACACAGCAGTTAATGGCGACAGATCCAATTCCATTACTTATATATCACTTTAAGTATTGACTTTAACATGTTGAATATTAAATACATTAGTATCTTAGAAATAGCATGAGATGCCAGCGTCGTTCGTCGAGTTGATGCCATAATACCGCCGATCCATGGCCAAAGCTCGCGCCTCATGTCGCTGTCTGGACGTCATGCGGCAGCAGTTTTGAAGATAAATTGGAGATGATAATACCGCCACCGAGACAGATGTCTCCCTCATAAAAACAGGCCCACTGACCCGGGGTCACGGCTCTCTGTGGGGTTGCAAATTCTACAAACCAATTCCCATCGTCTGCCTGGCTGAGCTCACAGGCCTGATCCGGTTGTCGGTAGCGTGTTTTTACCATACCTGTGTAAGGCAGTTGCGGCGCCTCATTTACCCAAAAGATGTGATCACACCACATGCTATGGGTGAAAAGTGCAGGGTGCTCGTTCCCCTGGGCTACAATCAGTCGATTATTGTCCAGGTCTTTGGCAACCACATACCACGGGGCATCGCTGGCGTCTCTGACTCCGCCAATACCCAGTCCCTGCCTCTGACCAAGCGTGTGGTACATGAGGCCGTCGTGTTGTCCGAACGATCTTCCGTCAACTGACTCGATTGGCCCTGGTTGGCCTGGCAGGTATTCCTGCAGAAAGTCCTTAAAACGCCGCTCACCGATAAAACAAATACCGGTTGAATCTTTCTTGTCATGGGTAACCAGTTCATTCTTGCTGGCCAACAGCCTGACTTCTGACTTTTCCAGGTCGCCGATAGGAAACAGGCAGGATTTTAGTTGGTTGGCGGGGACTGATTGAAGGAAATAGCTCTGGTCCTTATTTTCATCCACTGCCTTACGCAGAGTCACTGTTCCCTTGTCGCTGACTAGTCTCGCATAGTGTCCGGTCGCGATGAGGTCGCCGCCCAGAATCCGGGCATAGTCCAGGAACACCTTGAACTTGATTTCCCGGTTGCACAGGACATCGGGATTGGGTGTTCTGCCAGCCTTATACTCAGCCAGGAAATTCTGAAAAACGTTATCCCAGTATTCCGCCGCGAAGTTCGCCTCATGCAACCTTATTCCAAGCTTCTCGCATACCAGCCTGGCGTCATTGAGGTCTTCCCTGGCAGTGCAGTATTCGGAACCGTCGTCTTCCTCCCAGTTTTTCATAAACAGGCCTTCCACCTGGTATCCCTGCTGCCTGAGGAGGAGGGCGGCAACCGATGAATCAACGCCGCCTGACATGCCAACTATGACCCGGGTGTCTTTTGTGGCTTTACTCATCATGGGACAGCTTACCCGCCAATTCTGGAAAAGCGGCATTCTACTTCAGTCACGGATTGTCTGCATTATTCAAACTTACCATCCGGTGTACAATTGCCGCGACAGTAATGTGAGGTGGCCAGGACCATGGTGAAAAAGGAGCTAACCCACCTTGATGCAGATGGCAACGCAAGAATGGTTGATGTCAGTGACAAGGAGTATACGGTGAGGCAGGCGACGGCCCGCGCCACGGTGTCGATGCAGCCTGAAACGCTGGCCTTGATCACAAGAGGAGAACTTAAGAAAGGCGACGTGTTGACGGTGTCAAAAATCGCCGGAATTCAGGCGGCGAAAAAATGTTCAGAGCTGATACCGCTGTGTCATCCACTGGCACTCTCCTCTGTTGACGTTATGTTCGATGTTGACAGGGACAATAGCCAGGTTGTGATTAGCACGATGTGCCGGTTGACCGGGCAAACCGGGGTGGAGATGGAGGCGCTTACCGCCGCGGCAGTTACTGCACTGACTATCTACGATATGTGCAAAGCGGTTGACCGGAACATGACGATCGACAAAATCGAATTAGTGACTAAATCCGGTGGTAAATCCGGTGACTGGCAGCGGAGCTAGCCGTGAGCGGAACCAATAACCATGATTAAAGTGGTTTTATTTGCAAACCTGAGAGAAGAACTTGGCACCAAATCTGTTTGCCTGGAGTCTGCCGGACTATCTGATGTGCAAGATGTAATCGAGAAACTGGGGGATGAACAAGGTGCAAACTGGCTAGAACTGCTGACCCACGACAATATCCTTGTTGCCGTTAACCAGGAAATAATGGATCGCGATGCAGGTGTTGCCGATGCCGATGAAGTTGCATTTTTTCCACCGGTAACCGGGGGCTGACCATGAATATCCGTATTTCAATCCAGGCAGCCTCTTTTGACCCGGGAGACGAGATCCGTGAATTACGGCAGGCATCGCTTGATGTCGGGGGAATCTCAGTATTTGTGGGCGTGGTCCGCGATACAAATGAAGAAGATTCGGTGAGTGGTCTCTTTCTCGAACACTACCCGGGCATGACTGAAAAGCAGATTAAGACAATCGTTGACGAAGCAGGGTCCCGGTGGGATGTCAGGGCTGCCACCGTGATTCACCGGGTGGGGCAGTTACACCCGGGTGATGAAATAGTATTTGTTGGTGTTGGAAGTCACCATCGTGGTGATGCATTCGATGCCTGTGAATTCATCATCGACTACCTGAAAACCCGGGCGACGTTTTGGAAAAAGGAAACAACAGGAACCGGTGATCGCTGGTTGGTTACTGGGGACAGTGACATCCAGACCGCAGATTCTTGGAATAAATAGCTCAAAGTACGGCAGATTGCCAGTAGATTCCTATTTGGTTACTCTTCTTCTTGCGGTTGGTCTGGGGTTTCTATTGGCTGGATATTGACGGCATGTGAGCCTTTTGGACCTTCAAGGATATCGAATTCTACCAACTGGCCCGCTTTCAGCGTTTTGTAACCATCCATCTGTATGGACGAATAGTGAGCAAAATAATCTTCTCCACCTCCATCCGGTAGAATGAATCCATAGCCCTTGGCATTGTTAAACCACTTTACGCGACCTGTCGGCATGACGGTAATACCCCGCAACTTGGGTGCTGTACGCAGCACCAAAGGTTATTACTACTTTATGGCTAAGGAAGACGTGGCGTCAAGAACTATGGACGAATGGAGGTAATAACTTGTGGTCTTCAGGTAAAATAGGCACACGATAGGTAGGGGATAACTCTGGTACGGGTATTGCCGATGTTTTCTTTCATAAAGAGTCATAAAGCGTAATAAAAGTGAAAAGGTTGGAATAAAAAGGTGATTTACAAGGTGAAACTTTTAGAATACCTAAATATGAAAGATAGCCACTGGGACTTGAAACCTTCCTATAATGCTCCATAACTAATGGGTAATATGGTAGAACCGGAAGCAAGCAATAACGATCAGGAGGCGGAACAAGAGCGCGGCATCGATGTCATTGAAGCACCGGTCAAGCCAAAGCTGCAACAACCGCCTATGTACAAAGTAGTGCTGTTGAATGATGATTACACACCGATGGAATTTGTGGTTGAGGTTTTACAGATGTTTTTTGGAATGAACAGGGAAAAAGCGACGCAAGTCATGTTAGCCGTACATACCACCGGCAAGGCAACTTGTGGGATTTTTACTCGTGATGTAGCTGAAACAAAATCTGCCCAGGTCAATCAATATGCGCAGGATAATCAGCATCCACTTGTTTCAGATATTGAAGCGACTGACGATATATAGCAGGACTTTAAATGCTTAGTAGAGAACTGGAAGTTACACTAAATCTTGCCTTCAAGGATGCAAGGGCGAAGCGACATGAACTGATGTCGGTAGAGCATCTGCTGCTGTCGTTGTTGGACAACAGCGCAGCTATCACTGTTCTACGCTCCTGTGGTGCAGATATCGAGATACTGCGAAAAGAACTCGAAGACTTCCTTGATGCAACAACGCCCCTGATTCCAAAAAACGAGAGTGACCGTGAGACTCAGCCGACCCTGGGATTCCAGCGAGTCTTACAACGCGCTGTGTTCCATGTTCAGTCTTCCGGTCGCAAAGAAGTTACTGGAGCGAGTGTTCTCGTGGCTATTTTCACTGAACAGGAAAGTCACGCCGTATACCTGTTAAAGCAGCAGGAAATCAATAGAATTGATGTTGTGAATTTTATCGCTCATGGAACTCGCAAGGATGGGCATGAGGACGAGCCAGAACCTGCTGACAATATCGAAGAAGTGGGTGGCGACGACGAAAAAAGCCCGACAGCGCTCGAAGCCTATTCAACCAACCTCAATGAGCAAGCAAGAAAAGGGCTCATCGATCCATTGGTGGGCCGTGAAGATGAGATTGAAAGAGTAGTACAGATTCTTTCACGACGAAGAAAAAACAATCCGCTGTTGGTGGGTGAGGCCGGAGTCGGCAAAACTGCCATTGCCGAGGGTCTTGCTAAATTGATAGTTGACGGCCAGGTGCCAGAGATTATCCAGGCCAGCATCGTACGTGCACTTGATCTTGGTGCATTGCTCGCCGGGACCAAGTATCGCGGTGATTTTGAGAAG
>JAPUGI010000364.1 GCA_027292925.1 Gammaproteobacteria bacterium | reverse complement strand
CGGGTTGGGTCTTTCTCTCAGTTACGATATCATCGTAAAAGAGCACAGAGGGGATATAGAAGTGGAGAGTGAGAAAGACAGTTTTACTGAATTTATTCTCACTCTTCCCAAGGAGTAAACCTAAATAGCACCAAAAATAACCTGAGAGTCAAACCTGCCAGCCAAAATAATGGTAGTAGATGACGAACCGCTACTGCAGCAGCTTGTTCGCCAAAAGTTCACTTCCTAAGTCCCATTTTTGGTTGCTTTCAAAGGCACACTTTGTTATATCCGCGAAATGTTAACGCTCCTTAACATGAACGCGGAAAAACGCAGTTGAAGCAGATGGTACCGCAACCAAGAGCATTGCAGAAATGAGCACATTCTTCCGATTTTTCGCCAAGCGACATTTGCTGGCGAACCTCTTCACTATCACCATCCTCATGCTGGGGTTGGCTTCACTGTTGAAGATCAACCGCAGCCAATTCCCGAAAGGAGATCTGGGAAGGCTGGTCGTCACCACATATTACCCCGGGGCTTCGCCGGAGGATGTCGAATTAAACGTCACGAATAAGCTTGAGCAGGAATTAAAGGGCGTGACCGGGCTTAAGAATGTTGTCTCGGCCTCGATGGAGAACAGCTCCTTTATCACCCTGCAAATCAAGGGCGATGTGGCAGACCCGCAATCAGTCAAAGACCAGATCAGGGAAGCGGTCAATCGCGTGACCGATTTGCCGCCTGAAGTCACGGAAACACCGTACATCCAGGAGTACAAATCTTCCATTTTTCCTGTGATCGAGGTCGGACTGGCATCAGAATTACCTTACGGTGAGCTTCGTGAACTGGCCCGGGGGTTCGAGAAAAAGCTGAGGGTCGTGCCGGGTGTTGCGCGAATTCAACGGTACGGCTATCGCGCCAGGGAAATTCAGATCGAAGTGGCTCCGGAAAAGTTGCGCGAGTATCAAATCTCGATGCGGGAGATGATTGCGGCGATTCAGGACAGGAACATGCGTGCTTCGGGTGGCACGCTTGAGTCGTACACCAGTGAAAAAAATGTTGTTACGCTCTCGCAATTCGATGACCCGATGGAAGTGGGGGATGTGATCGTTCGGTCCACCTTCACGGGACCGCGAATCAAGATTAAGGATCTGGCCGTCGTTAAGGACGGCTTTGAAGAGCTTCGTATCATACCTCGCCTGAACGGGATTCGCACGATCTCTTTTGTCGTCATCAAATCAGAGAATGCGGACGCGATCCGCACGGTCGATGCAATTAAGGAATTGGCAGCCAACGAGCAGAAGAGGCTCGGCGAAAAAGTTCAGATCTTGTTCTCTGAGGATACCGCAAAACCGATCCAGAATAGTTTCGCGATCCTGCAATCCAATGGTATTATCGGTTTGGGGCTTGTGTTGGTGGTCCTGGCACTCTTCCTCAATTTACGCGCGGCATTCTGGGTCGCACTCGGGATACCAGTTACCTTGTTCGGTGTGATTTTCCTGTTGCCGGTTTTCAAGGTTGGCCTGGATACCGTCACGCTGTCCGTCATGGTTATTGTCATTGGCATTATCGTTGATGATGCGATCATCGTCTCCGAAAATATCTACCGACGATTTGAATTGGGCGATTCTCCTTTGGACGCCGCCGTCAACGGCCTGAAAGAGGTTTTTCGACCGGTGTTGACGACCATCCTAACAACGTTTCTGGCTTTCGCTCCCATGTTTTTTATGCCAGGCATGCTTGGCGAATTTCTATACGTCGTGCCGCTCACCGTGAGCCTGGCTCTCTTTATCTCCTTTGTCGAATGCGTTTTTGCATTGCCCGCGCACTTGACGCGGGGCCTGAAAACGCGACAGACACGAAGGAAAACCGCTCTGTTCGATTCCTTGAGAAGCACCTTCCAAAAGATGATCTCACACGTATTACGCTTTCGCTACGTCTGCGTACTGGTCTTGATCATGGGGTTGTTCGGCGCGGTTTATCTGGCCAGTAATTTCCTGCAAGTCATCCTTTTTCCAACCAAGGGGGCGAATTCGTTTCAAATCCGCGTGGAGCTACCAGTAGGCACGTCGCTCCAGGCAACTTCTGACAAAGTGCGAGAACTGGAAGGACTGTTGGAAACGTTGCCGGAGGACGAGGTCGAATCCTACGGTACACGGATCGGAGCGAACAAACTTCTGATCAATGATATTGAAGGGGAACATCTGGCAACCCTCTCGGTGAACCTCTCACCCTATTCCGAACGAACCCGCACCGCAGACGAAATCATTGAAGCACTGCGCGCAGAATCTGCCAATCTTGAGGGGTACAAGAACCTGGTGTATGAGGTCGTGAGCGGTGGACCGAGGGTAGGGAAGGCCGTTACGCTTCGCATTGTAGGGTCACATGATGAAGTGCGATCGGCGTTTGCCGATTCCATCTCTTCGTATCTCAAAGCCGTTCCTGGTGTCAAGGACATCGACCGCAATGATAAGCTGGGCAAGGAGCAGATTCAGATCCGGATTGATTACGATAAATTGGCCAGCCTTGGCTTAACGGTCGCGGCCATCGCCCAAAATGTTCGCATTGCTTACGATGGTCAGGTCGTCACAAGTGTGCGTTATGGCGATGAAGATGTTGATTTTCGAGTGATACTGGCAGCGGATGCCAGGAAGCGGCTGACCTACCTGCGGTCCCTCTCCATTCCCAAGCAGCAGGGCAGATTGATTCCGCTTAAAGAAGTCGCGTATTTGAAGACCGGGCCAGGTAAATCGACGATCCATCATTATGACGGAGAGAGAGCCACGACCGTTACGGCTGATGTGGATCAGGAAGTGACGACGGCGGTGAAAGCCATGGCGGCCGTAACAAGCCATTTCGATGCCGACCAAGTCTTTCCCGGCATGGCCTTGCTGGCTGGAGGAGAGTCTCAGGAAACACGGGCTGCGATAGCAGACCTTGGGCTGATGTTCGTGTTTGCAATTGTGGGTATCTACTTCCTGCTGATGCTGCTCTTTGACTCAGTATTCCAACCGATTCTCGTTCTTGCAGCGATTCCGTTTGGGGTGATTGGAGTAATCATCGCGTTTGCTGTGCACGGTGAGGCGCTGGGTTTTCTGGCCTTGTGGGGCATCGTGGGTTTGACGGGCGTTGTTGTCAACGACTCCCTTGTGCTTGTCAATCATCTCAACGAATTGCGCAGGCAGCGAAAAGATGCGCCTATTTTGAGTCTCATTGCGGAGGGCACGAGCGATCGCCTGCGGGCCATCCTTCTCACAACAATCTCGACGGTCATGGGACTTTTACCGCTTGCCTATGGCCTTGGCGGCACGGATGTTTACATGGCGCCAATGGCGCTGGCTCTGGGCTATGGATTGTTATTCGCCACACCCTTGACGATAGTCGGTATCCCGTGTCTGTACATGATTGGCGCAGATATCTCGAAGCTGTTGAGTTATGCCAAGACGCGCAAGATATAAGTTCTGACAAAGATATTTGTTTACTCTTTGCCTTTTGGTAACTATATTTATGTGGAACTTTTGACGGTTCAAATGGGGCTCCGAACACATTCAATCCAAATGAAATACCACAAAGATAAGAAATGGACAAATTGGGGAAAGACCCAAACCTGCCGACCTGCTTTGACCTTTTATCCGCAGTCGCGGGCGGACCTCGTCAGCATTGTAAATCGCGCCAGAGACAACGGCAAGAGAGTACGGGTCGTCGGACAGGGCTACTCCTGGAGCCCATTGGTTCCTACGGATGATTATTTGGTCGATGTTTCAAACCTCAACAGGGTCATTTCTATCGATTCTGAGAAACGTCTTGCAGTTTTTGAAACCGGGGTTACAGTAGGCCAATTGGACAAGGCCTTGAGGAAGCACAACATGGCGATCCCCAGCAATGTGCTGTCAACCTCGTTCTCGTATGGCGGTGTTGTCTCGACCGGTAGTCACGGTCACGGCTGGGACTGCCAAACCGTGTCGGATTATGTCGAGGCTCTGATCGTGGTTTTGGCCTCAGGAGACATCGTAAGATTCTCTGAGGTAACCCACGGCAAAGATGTGATGAATGCCGTGCGGATCAGTTTGGGCACCCTGGGTATTATCCTCGAGATTTGGCTGAGAGTCGAGCCCATTTTCAATTTGGAGATGGTTGAGCGAAAGGTGGGAATCGATGTGGTGGAGGATGTGAGTCAACTCAAGACGTTAGTGGAAAATAGTGACTATTTTTCGATGTTTTGGGTGCCCCTGTCGAGCGGCCTTTGGTTGATGGAATGGAATAAGACGGATAAAGAAGCAAAGCGCCGGCCGCGCTCAGCGGACATCAGTGATTTTTTTGGAGCCTGCATGGGCAATCTTCAGGGGAAAATTCTGCGCAGGTGGCCAACACTGACCGGCAAATTCATGCGATTGATCTTCGATAAATACGTGCCGAAGTACAAACAGGAGATTCGTGACGTGAGCGACGCGACACACTATCGAACCGCCGTTACGCTTATCCCAAGCCACAACCTGTCGTTTGCCGTCAAACTCGACGAGGAGTTCGAGAACGTCAAAAAGGTACTGTTCGCAGTGCTCGACAATGTACGTGCGAAGGAGGAGCGCAAGGAGTTTCCCCTCAATCTCATGGTACAGGTGTATTTCCTGAAAAGCAGCCAGGCCTTGTTGTCGCCCTCTTTTGGAGGTGACGACGAACATTATTTTTATATTGAACTGCTCAGCTATCGCGGAACGGACGGCTTTGACAGCTTCATGAAGGAAATCAGCGATGAGCTGACGAGTATGCCGGAACTACAAACCCGACCGCACTGGGCCAAGAGGTTCCTGGATGTGCCCGGGGCCCGGCTGAAAATCAGGGAGGCGTGGGGAGAAAATCTAAATCAATTTTCTAAAATCAGGGACAAACTCGATCCTGCCAAAATGTTTTTGAACGAGTATTTGGAAGACCTGTTGGCGGGTGATACAGTGGAGTTGCGCCACGCGGACGGTTTAACCACAGGCAAGCACAAGATCTTAGACCCCAATCACAGACTATGAGCAACAATCACAAAATCCCGCCCGGTCCCAGAGGACTTCCATATTTTGGATCAATTTATCGGATGTCGATAGATCCCTTGCAATATCTGCCGGAAGTAGCAGAAAAATACGGCGACGTGACTTACTTGGGCAGGACACCTGCGTATCGGTTTTATATGGTGAGCCACCCGGACCACATTAAACACATTTTTGTTGATGAGAAGGACAAATACACCAGGGATGCGGAGATCAATCCTGTTCGTGCGGTTATCGGAAATGGTCTCATCGCAAGTGAAGGTCCGTACTGGTTGCAGCAGCGCCGGCTCATGCAGCCAGCTTTTCATCGACGCATGCTACCGCTTTGGCTTGGGGACGTCAAAGACGCCATCGCGGATCAGCTGCAGCAATGGAAGTCGATGGCGGCTCGGGAAGAGCCCGTTGATATCATGCAGGAAATGATCAAGCTGGCGGTGCGCGTGACCACCAAAACGATGTTCAGCGTCGACCTAAGCGATGAAGCCGGTAAGCTCGGCTCCTCCTTCAACTTTGCGCTTGATTTTCTGTATCACAAATTCACCAATCCCCTGAGTCTGCCCCAGAGCATTCCCACGCCGAGGAGCAGGCGGTTTCGAGAAGCCGTTCGAGCAATTCACAAGATGGCCGAAGGCATCATTGATGAACAGTACGCCAACCAAATCGACAAGGGGGATCTGCTGTCTACCCTGATTTTGGCTCGTGATGCCAAGTCCGGGGAAGGACTGACGCGACAAGAGATTTTTGACGAGGTATTAGCCGTACTTGTGGCCGGTTTCGATGCAACATCGAGTGCGCTGTCCTGGACCTGGTATCTCCTGGCCAAGCATCCCGAGGCGCTTATAAAGGTGCAAGAGGAGGGAGCCCGGGTCTGCGGAGATAATGGTCCGACATTTGAGGACTTGTCCAGGCTTACCTATATTGAGATGGTTTTCAATGAGGCTATGAGACTTTATCCTCCTGGCTGGTTGAACGGGCGGGTCGCCCAGGAGGACGATGTCATCGACGGCTACCACATTCCGGCAAAATCACTGGTGATGGCCAGTCCCTACGTGCTGCATCGCCATCCGAAGTATTGGGACAATCCAACGGAGTTTGATCCAACTCGTTTCAGCCCGGAATCCTCCAAAGGCCGCTCGCGCTTTGTTTTCGTTCCTTTCAGCGGTGGCAGCCACATCTGTATAGGCAGATATCTCGCCCTTATGGAAAGCAAGGTGCTTTTTGCCATGGCCTTGCGTGAGCTGGATTACGAATTGGTTGAGGGTCACCCGGTTGAGCCGGTGGCTGCCCTTTCACTGAGGCCAAAACACGGGATCTTCATCAAATTCAAGAAAAGAGATAAGACATAGAAATTTGGTCCTGGGCCAAGAAACACAGGCGAACACGTATGCAAATCCCAAAATACCTGATCATTTTTTCGTCACTAGGCCATATGCTGGGATTCATATTTGGCGGGCTCGACCACCCGTTTGATGCATCCTGGGCGAGTCATGCCCGATTTCATGTTGTCCTTGGGCTGTTTTGGGTGGCCGGTTTGGATCTGATTGCGATAATCATCGCCACCGGCCCCTTAGCACGCGCGGAACCATGGAGCTGCCGTGTGCTCCTGGTAAACCTAGTGCTCAATCACCTGGCGTATTTTGGTGCAATTTTGATTGTGCCGGAGGGTCAGCCTGTGGAACTCTACAAAAACATTCTGTTCGCCGTCAATGTCTGTATCTACGCGGCGGGCCTTGGGTTGGGCTGGCGGCACCTATCCAGCGCAAGGTGCGGCATGATGTGACTTCGTTTGCCACGGACCTGATGTCGGTACACCACGACCTGGAGGTCGTGGGAGAGCTTGTAGCTGACGTTATTGTTGAAAAATGCAATAATTTTGGAGTTCGGCGCGTGGTTAAGGCACATGAAGTTCAATTGCTAAACTATCTGACCAACATTCTTGCGTGTGGCTGCTAGACTTTGGAGAGCCAAAAGTTGAGATAACCAGAAAAGTTAGAGAATTAACAGAGAGTGATTGAACTTATGACTTCACCGATAAATAAGATGTCTTTAATCTTGTTCATC
>JAPUGI010000363.1 GCA_027292925.1 Gammaproteobacteria bacterium | reverse complement strand
AGGAGATTGCGGACATCCTGGGAATTCCCGAGGGCGTCGCCCAGACGATCATGTTGCCGATCGCCTATACCAGGGACGTGGTTTTGAAACCCGCAGACCGATTGTCAGCCGGTGAGGTTACCTTCATTGATAGTTGGGGTAACAAAAAAGTGGGAGCTCCTGGTTAAATGCAGCAGGCACAGGATTTCCTGGATGAGAGCGAGGCGCTCCATCACCTGGTCGCGCCGCTTTCGGATGCGGATCTCGATCAGAAAACTGCATTCAAGGACTGGACTCTCAACAATGTCCTGGGTCACCTTCACATGTGGAATTATGCGGCGGATCTATCACTTACTGATGAGCCAGCCTTCCTGGCATTTTATGAGAGAGTGGGTAGACACGCAGCCGATGGTGGCATGCTCACTGGGTTCGAAGAAAAGTGGTTGGATGGGTTAAATGGCCAGGCGCTGATTGCAACATGGCGCCAGTACTATTGTGAGATGGCTGACCACTTTAGAGAAGCTGATCCCTCTATGCGTGTGAAGTGGGCGGGACCTGACATGAGCGTGCGCTCATCGATCACGGCAAGACTGATGGAGACCTGGGCCCATGGGCAGGAGATCTACGATGTTCTGGGTAAGGTGCGCAAAAATACCGACCTCATCCGCAACATCGTTGTGCTCGGCGTTAACACTTACGGATGGACTTTCAGCGTCCGCGGGGAAGAGCTGCCGATGCCACGACCCTATTTAAGTCTCACGGCGCCTTCGGGTGAACTTTGGACCTATAACGAACCCAGCGATAACGAACTCATCGAGGGGCAGGCAGAAGAATTCTGTCAGGTGGTGACACAGGTGCGAAACATTGCCGATACAAAACTGAAAGTAATCGGCGACAATGCGACAAATTGGATGTCAAAAGCGCAGTGCTTTGCCGGTGGCCCAGAGACGCCACCAGCGCCAGGAACTCGTAAAACGACCGGCATTGGAGGTGAGGATGCACGGCCCATCGGCTAAGGGTTCCGGTCCAGCCTGGACATCACGCTTCGCCTTTCTGATGGCTTCAATTGGGTTTGCGGTCGGACTGGGCAATATCTGGCGTTTCCCCTATGTTACCGGGGAAAATGGCGGTGGCGCTTTCGTGTTGGTTTATCTGCTATGTGTCTTCGCAATAGGCGTACCGATCCTAATTGCGGAACTATTGATCGGGCGTCGAGGCAAGATGTCGCCGCCCAATTCAATGCGTGAAGTCGCCATTGAAAGTGGCGGCAGGAAAGAATGGCAATTCGTCGGCTTAATGAATCTGTTGGCAGCGTTCCTCATCATGGTCACCTACTGTGTTGTTGCTGGCTGGGTCCTTGAATATCTGTTTAAAGCCCTGGTAACCGGTTTTAGCGGCGTAGACGGAGAGATGGCGATACAGACCTTTGACAATATGCTGGGAGACGCTCGCGGTATGCTGTTTTGGACATTGTTGTCCCTGGTGCTGACAGGTTCCATTATCTATGCGGGGGTTCAGGACGGCATAGAACGGGCGGTTAAGGTATTGATGCCTGCTTTGTTTTCGCTGATGATTACGTTGGTCATTTACAACATGGTTGTTGGCGGTTTTGGCGAAGCTATCCAGTACATGTTTTTTGCTGACTTTAGCAAGATCACCGGAACTGTCATGTTAGCTGCAATCGGGCAGGCTTTTTTCTCAATTGGAGTCGCCATGGGAGGGATGATGACTTTTGGGGCTTACCTGCCGAAAACTATATCTATTCCCCGTTCCGTGGTAATTATCATCGTTGCCGATACACTTGTGGCATTAATGGCAGGCCTGGTGATTTTTCCAGCTGTATTCAATAACGGACTGGATCCGGCTGGTGGACCAGGTTTGATTTTCAAAATCCTGCCGGTAGCATTTGCGCAAATGCCAGGTGGCCATGTAGTAAGTGTCTTGTTTTTTCTGTTGTTGTCCGTTGCGGCAATCACCTCAATGGTTGGATTAACAGAACCCCTCACACACTGGCTAGAAGAGCATCAGGGCTTTTCCCGTCACAAAAGTACGTTGCTGGTTTTAGGCTCGATTGCAGTTCTCAGCGTAATTAGTATTCTTGGGTATAACTATCTGGCAGCGTTTAACCTCGGTGGCAAAGATATTAATGGTGTCGTGGACTATTTTTCCAACCAGATTCTATTGCCTATCGGTGGATTATTGATCGCGATTTTTGCTGGATGGTTTGTCGATCGACATGTGTCTGTGGAAGAACTGGATATGGAGGACAACACGTTATTTAAGCTGTGGTATCTTCTGATTCGGTTTGTTGTACCACCAGCAGTGTTCGTCGTGTTCGTATTGGGTGTCTCTAGTTAATTTAAAAAGGTGACCAGGGTGTCAGAATTACCGTTTCCCGAAGAAGACATAATTGCCACCGAATATTATGGTAAGCACAGTCATCCCCACGAGAGATTCAAGTGGCTGAGGGCGAATGATCCATTCAGGTATTTCTCGCCTAAAGGTTTTGCTCCTTTTTGGGCGGCAATTACTCATGACGATATTGTCGAAATCGAAAAGCAGCCCGCAATTTTCCAAAGTGCGATTCGCACGCAAATTCTTCCGAACAGCCTGCTTGAAGCAGCCCAGAAGCAATCAGAATCACTGGGGGGAAATTCAGAAGAACCGCTGTTTCGAAGTCTGGTCAATATGGATCCACCGGATCACAAGCCGTTTCGACAGCTGGTCATGCCCTGGTTCAGACCCAGTATTTTGAATCGACTGGAGTCCAGGCTGGAAGAGATCACCAGAGATATTCTCGATGAAATGATGGGAGATGGTAGCGAGCAGGAGTGTGATTTTGTTCAGGATGTTGCGGTCTGGGGACCACTGCGCCTGATTTGTGAAATCATGGGCGTTTCCCAGAATGATGAACAGTTGTTGCTCAAACTCACCAACGAGATCTTCGCCGGTGAAGATGCCGAGATGAATCGATCCAAGCAGGACTCAAGCGGGCTCATGAGCACCATCATGGATCTGATTACCTACTTTACCGAGATCACGGCGTCTCGCCGGGCCACCCCCACGGAAGATCTATGTAGCTATATTGCGAACGGCAAGATAGATGGCGAGTATCTTGCAGACGCAGATCTCTTTGGTTACTACATTATTGTTATCACCGCAGGCCATGAAACGACCCGTACTGCCATGTCAGGTGGATTGAAGGCATTACTCGATTTTCCCGACCAGATGCAAAAACTCATCGATAATCCTGATCTTATGAAGTTGGGTACTGAAGAGATGATTCGATGGACAGTCCCGGTTACCCAGTTCTGCCGGGTTGCAAGCCAGGACTACAAAATCAGGGACAAAAATATCAAGGCAGGTGATTCCGTTGGTCTTTTTTACGCGTCAGCCTGCAGGGATGAGGCCTACTTTCCCGATGGTGACGAGTTCATCGTTACTCGGCAACCGAATAAGCACCTGGCTTTTGGAACCGGTCCACATCTTTGCCTGGGCACCGTCCTGGCGAGAATGGAGATGCGCGTATTCTTCAAACAACTGTTGCCACGGATAGTGAAGATGGAGATGGTTGGCGATGCAGATTATCTGGCGGCGAGTTTTGTCCATGGCATCAAGCATTTGCCAATCCGCTACCAGCTCAGAGCTGCGAAGTGAACTGATCATGTCGATTCGACTGGAGAAACCCTGGATTCCCCTGAGCATTGAAAACCTCAAACAGGTTAAGGGGCAGCTTGGAGTTTACCAACTAGGATCGGAAACAAATGGAGTAACTTTTATTGGCTGTGCTGATGCTCGTTCATTGTTTGGATTGAAGGGAGAACTGCAATCGCATCTTGATGCGGGATGCCAAGCTTTTTTCCGTCTTGAAGTGACCTCTGCTTACCAAACACGGTACCGGGAACTATTGATGCTTCATTTTGCTGATCACCAATGCTATCCCAGTGATAACAAAGAATCTGAATTGCCGAGGCTCGGCAAACTTTCACCAAGCTAGTTCCTGTCGTGAAATTGATCAATTACAATCAGGAACGGAGGAACTAGCCCCTTTGATGTTTGAACCTCGACAAGAACCAGGCTAGTTCCTGTCCAGATAGTGATCAATTACAATCACAAACGGGGGAACTAGCCCCTTTGATGTTTGAACCTCGACAAGAACCAAGCTAGTTCCTGTCGTGAAATTGATCAATTACAATCAGGAACGGAGGAACTAGCCCCTTTGATGTTTGAACCACGACAACAACCTGCCTAGGAATATCATTATGGA
>JAPUGI010000362.1 GCA_027292925.1 Gammaproteobacteria bacterium | reverse complement strand
TTTACGGAAATTTCGAGCGGCACTTTGGAATTTTTCCCGGCTGTGGAGCGGATATCCCGTACCGGGAACAGGGTGAGGAATTAACAGAGAAAAAATCAGGTTCTGATACAGGTTGCTGTTAAAAATGGATGCCCAACGACTTTAAATAAAAGAAATTCCGTCCGGTATAGGTAAATTTTCCGATCCGGATTTCACGGCGACAGGCGAAGCTCGCGCCTCGGTCGATCCTCGTGAGCTGGAAACGCTCTGGGTCACAGCCTGTGCAATCTCACCTGCCGCTTACGGCTCATCAACGGACAGGTAAACCAAGAGCATTTGGACCACGATTTCCGCCGCTGTGTGCCCAAAGCGGGCATGGCTGGTTGCCAATCCACGCGGCTCAAATCTACGGTCTACGCCTCGTTGTTGACACGCTCTTACCGGCGCTGCATGCTATCTTTGCTTGAAAAGGGTGGGTGTCGGCAAAGCATATGGGGCAATTCTTCGAGGAACTGAAGCGCCGAAACGTCTTGCGGGTAGCCGCAGGATACGTAGTGGCATCTTGGTTGATTATCCAAGTGGTGGAGACCATCTTCCCAGCCTTTGGCTTCGGCGATGCAGCTGTCCGCATTGTCACTATTGTTTTAGCGATCGGCCTCATTCCCGCCTTGATCTTAGCTTGGGCCTTTGAAATCACCCCGGAAGGCCTGAAGAAAGAAAAGGACGTCGACCGGTCCAAGATTGACCCGCAACGTACGAAAACGCTGGATCGCCTCATCATTGTGGTGCTCACCCTAGGGGTCGGTTATTTCGCTTTCGACAAGTTCATACTGGATCCTGTGCGCGATGTTGAAATGATTGAAGAAGCCAAGGAAGTGGCCCGTTCAGAGGCGCTGGTCAGATCTTATGGGAGCAGATCGATCGCAGTACTTCCCTTCGTCAACCTCAGCGCTGACCCGGAGCAGGAGTATTTCTCCGAGGGTATTTCCGAAGAACTTCTAAACCTGCTGGCGAAGATCCCTGAACTCCGGGTTATTTCTCGCTCGTCAGCTTTTTCGTTTAAAACCCAGAACGTGGATATCCCTACATTCGCAAAGCAAGTAAATGTCGCTTATGTACTGGAAGGATCAGTAAGAAAATCAGGCAATAACATTCGAATCACTGCTCAACTGATTGACGCCCTTACTGATACTCATCTCTGGTCGAAGACCTACGATCGGACTCTGGACGACATCTTCGCCGTACAGGACGAAATCGCCAATAAAGTAGTTTCACAGATGAAAGTCGAACTCCTGGGGCCTTTACCTAAAGTGAAAAAGGTCGATCCGCAGGCTTATGCCATGTTTCTACGGGCTACATACCTCATAAATCAAGTAGATCCAGCGCTATTTGCAAAGGCGGAGGGGTTGCTGCAAAACGCCCTTGCTATCGATCCTGATTACACGGATGCCCTGGGCACACTCGGCCGTATTTACTCTTTGCGGGATGGTCCTAACGAAGACGGGTTCGCCCTGGTTCAGGATATTATTGATCGGATACTGGCAATCGACCCCAACGACGGTAATGCCATTGGCTGGCTGGTTTGGATGGCTATGTTCAGGGACAACAACCTGGCAAGTTGCGCGGCTTATTTGGAGCGGGCATTAGTGCTAGCGCCGACCGATGTCCAAATACTCCGTTACTCAGTACTCGTGTTACTTACTCTTGGACATAAACAAGATGCAATTACAATCGCGGAGTATGTTGTGGACCACGATCCATTATGTCGCCAATGCCATTACTACCTCGAACGAGCCTATTATACTGCGGGACACTATGACGAAGCAGAGGCCGCGGCACGTGCCGGACTTATCCTGGTGGATTCCGGAGGCTTGTTACCTCTCTACCGGGATCTCGGCAGGATTCTTCTGTTAAAGGGGAATCCTACAGCGGCTCTTGAAGCATTCGAGAAGGAATCGAGATTCGAGCACATTCCTCTATATGGTAAGGCCCTTGCTTTACATGATCTGGGACAGCAAGTGGAGTCTGAGCAGGCGTTTAAGGAACTTCGTGAACGATTCGCAGAACAAACCGCTTTGATCGCCCAGGTGTATGCATGGAGAGGCGATCGCGATGCCGCATTCACCTTGATCGACAAGATGAAGTTGAAATCGTCCGATCAGACTCTTCGAAATGAATTCATAAGTCCCATCTATGAGAAGCTGCACGACGATCCACGCTGGCAGGAATTACTGGTAAGTCTGGGAATTGCAAAAGAACAACTCGCCGAAATAGACTTCCAGATGACTCTACCTCAAGCGTAGAGCCAAAGACATGAAGAAACGATGCATGCGCAGGCAGAGAATCTCTCAGGTTTGAGGTGATGTTACTACAGAGTGTAAAAACGCCGGTTGTGGCCGATAGCTCCCTGTTTTGAGATCGTGACCCAGGTTACCAAAAGCGCCGCTTACTGCTCATCAACGGACAGGAAGATTGCGGGATTACGGAGCCCAAAAGCCCGCCATGTGCCCTATCCGGACTATTCAGACATTCCCCCATACATATCGACCGACTCCTTACCAAGGCTTTTATTCCATAAATTCTTGGTGAGGTTACTTTGCAATCTTGGAAAATCGCGGTCTAAAATCACCATCCACCTTCATCATTCTGGGAGTTCGAGTTAACTACCAGTTATTTCACAACAGGAGGAAATTATGAATCTATTGGAATTGTCCCAGACTCTAGGGAACTTTGGTGAGTTTGTTGGTGCTATCGGCGTGGTAATAACTTTAGGTTACCTAGCATTGCAGATTCGCCGAAATACACAAGCTACGCAAGCTACTTCACACCATGCCATAACAGACTCCCTCAATCAGGGGAATATTGCGATGGCCACTGATCCTGAGCTAACCCAAATCTACCTAACGGGATTGGTAGATCGAGCATCACTGTCCGAAGTAGAGCGCCAACGATTTGACTCACTCTTTCTCGCTTACTTCCATGTGTTCGACACCTTGTTCTTTTCGTCCAGCAACGGCACAGGAGCACAAAGCTTGCTATTGGCCGAGGAAAAGGGCTTCTCACATCTAATGAATCTCCCGGGCATCTACGCCTGGTGGCAAGACAATCCGTTTGCATTTACACCTGAATTCCGTAGTTATATGGAGAGTTTCCGTAACACAGTGGAAGAGAATGAAAAAGACCGCTGACCGCTCCTGACCGTTAGCGCCTGTTTAGGATTTCGTGTTCTAGGTCACCAAAAACGCCGCTTATTGGCCCGAAGCGGGCAGGAAGAACTGAAGGATTCGGATCACGAAAAACGCTCCTCTGTGCCCGAAGCCCGAAGCAGACACATGACAATAATTTGCTTTATCTCTGGATCAGGTTCCAAAATAGACGAAACTAGCTATATCCAAAGCAGTGCAGCTACCACACTAAAGACGCCCACACCTCGCAGCAGTTTGTGACTCAAAAGATCTAATAGGGTTGTAACCAAATTCTTTATTTAATTGGGAATCAATACGAGCACACCACAAACTACAACAACGATCAGACCCAAGCTCATTACTATGATTGCAAACCAACTTTGCAACTTACTGGTGGTTAAAACCATGGCTAAAGCAGGCAAAAAGGGAATTCTTGTGAATAGCCGTATTCTTGCGGTATCGGAAAAATTTTTTCTCTATAGAAAGTAACTGTCGCTTCCGGCCAGAAGATAGACGGTACCCTTGCTAGAATCACGAGTACGCCAAAGGCTATACAGGCTAACAATGGTGAATTCATGCAATTCCTTCTATTATAAGTGAGCAATTATATTACAGCAGGTTAAGAGATAGCTGATATTGCTTCATTCATAATAGATTCACGACAGACGCCCAGAAATAAATGAGAATATCGGAGATACTTAGTAAAACTCTACCAAGGTGGGTTATGTATCAAAAAATGGTTGTTTTCGCCCTTGTGGCGACCCTGACAACGTCGATTTCTGCAGCTGACGTTGATGTGGAAAAGTATTTGTGTGTTACCGATCTTTCGACGGGCTTTTTCTTTGAAAAAGGGGAATGGCGGATCGCCGATTTCGATGTTCGTAAAACTTTCATTATTTCTAAGTCTGATGATGAGCGGTATGAATATGGTCTCACCGACTTTGGAAGTAAGCACCAGGCGCTTCATTGCGACGAAGGGTTCAACAAGTACGGGTGGCTTACTTGCAAGGGCTGGAGAAATTTTCGATTTAATAAGAGATCACTACGATTTATACACACGTCAGATTACGGGTATGTTATCGCGGGAACAGGGATAAAGGATGAGAGAACCGACGAGATAACCGACGAGATAACCGATACACCTTACATGGAAATTGGCACTTGTTCTCCGTTCTAAGAAATCGAAGTGTGTTGATAAAAATTTCTTGTAAGCCCTCCATAAGCTCCTTCAGGAAGTTCAATTCTGAAGCCCTTAATCGTGGAAAGGTACACGGGATCGAAACAATGCCAATCGCTTTTGGTAGCCGTGGTCAGGACGGGTACGTTCTTCTTCGTCGAGTAATGATATGGCCTTTTCTTGGGTTTCGATTGCTTTTTCAAACATTCCGGCTTCTGCGTAGCTCGCGGCTAACGTATCCAGGTGGTTGTTATTCCCCCAACTGGTTAATTCGTTGGCTTTGATCGCTAGTCGAACTGCTTCGGCTCCATTGCGATACTTTTTCTCAGCACAAGTGGCTCTAAACCAGGCCATGTTGTTATAGACCTTTGCATCTTCAGGGTTTAGTTCAATTGCCTTGTTGTAATCATGGATGGCGAGGTCGTACTGGTGTTTGTCGATGTAGGCATTACCACGGTTGTAGTAAGCATGCGCGTCTTCAGGGTTTAGTTCAATGACCTTGTTGTAATCACGAATGGCGAGGTCGTACTGGCGTTTGTTTTTGTAGGCCATTCCACGGTCGTTGTAGGCATCAGTGTGTGTAGGGTCCAGGTCAATAGCGGTATTAAAATCACGGATCGCGAGGTCATACTGGTGTTTGTCGCTGTAGGCATTCCCACGGTTGTAGTAGGCACCCACATATTTAGGGTTTAGTTCAATGACCTTGCTGTAATCACGGATGGCGAGGTCGTACTGGTGTTTGTTTTTGTAGGCCATCCCGCGGTTGTTGTAGGCACTGACAACATTGTAATTTGACTGAATACACAAAGTGTAAAGCCGAATGGCGCTGTCATATTCACCATTCATGAGGGCGGAGTTACCATAACTAAAGCAGCTGGCGAATGCCGTGTTACAACAGAGTAGAGCTATGAACATTAAGTAACGCATTTACGAGGTCAGCCGGATTTATTTTTGTTGAAATGCACTTCTACAGGAATGGCATCTGATACAGTGGCCGCTGCTGTCTCAGGCTCCGCTCCGATGCCGTCACCTAATAGTTCTGTCACTTCAATCATGTTTATCCACTGTGCTCATTACAAGGGGCGGGTATTATTGCACAGGAGTTTTGCAAATTTCCCCAGTAACCTGCGATCCCACACGGTCGTTGACGTTGGTCGCTGTTATAATTGCACATATTTGTGTTCACTTTAGCCGTATGAATTACCGCCCTGAGGCTCGAGCGGGAGTGCATCTGCTCCTTGTGTTGGCAGCAACACTGGTTGTCTACGTGTTGACGATGCCGCGAACGATCGGTCTTGAAGATGCCGGATTGTTCCAGATGGTTTGTCATTTGGATGGCATCAGTCATCCGCCGGGATACCCCCTATTTACGAACCTGTGCCAGTTATTTGTCAAACTTTCAATTTTTCCACCAGGTGTTTTTGCCGGTAATTTCCTGTCAGCGTTGCTTGCAGCGCTAGGCTGCAGCGTTTTCTTTTCCTGCTGTTTTTCGATCACGAGAGATTTGCTGTTGTCCTATGTTGCAGCCCTTGCCTATGGTTTTTCTGCGACCTTCTGGTCGCAAGCGATCATCATTGAGGTATATAGCCTAACGGTCTTGATGTTTCTACTGTGTTGGCGAGTGCTGCTGGCCTTCGTTGAATCAGGAAATGTTCGTTACCTGTACCTGGCGATACTTGTTTACGCTGGCAGCCTGGCTAACCATTGGCCCTTGATGATTTTGTCTACACCGGCATTGCTGGCAACGGTTTTTCCAAGGTTCGAACTAATCCGGTCGCATCTTAAGTCCCCCGGTTTTTGGGCGCTATCAGTTCTTGTAGCACTGATCGGCCTGTCGCCTTACGTCACGATTTTGTTAGCCAGAGACACGGCAATAGCTGTTTATGGTGACGTGCACTCCCTGGAGGAATTGTTATCCTATGTGGCTCGGTCAGCATACAGCGACCATCACGATGTCGCAGGTAGTATGGATCGTGTGCGTTTCATGTTGTGGTTGTTAACTGAGAGTGCCACGCAGTTTGGGTTCGTTGCTATCCCCTTGATGTTGCTGGGCATAGTGAGTTCTTATGGAACTCTGCCGCGGTCCACTGCTATCGGCCTGGTGTTGATGTATCTCGGAAGCACTTTTTTCCTCAACTTTTTACTGAACTTCAGATACGAGGTTTTTTGGCAGTCGATATTCAAACCTTACCCGGTCATTGGCTATTTAGCCCTGTCGTTCTGGTTAGCAAGCGGCACCCGGTATGTCGTGGATTGGTTGCGTAAGACTAATGCCAGGTCCGCTCGGGTAATGCCATGGGTTGTGACCGCTGTTGTTGTGTTGAGCATATTTTCAGCCAACATATTTGAGAACTACAGGCGAACCACAGGTTGGGTTGAGCAGTATGGAATAAGCGTGCTGGAATCGTTGCCGAAGGATGCTGTGTTTTTTGCCAGCGGCGATTTTGAAATAGGTGTTTTTGGTTTCCTGCATTTGGTGATGGGAGTAAGACCGGATATCGAACTTCGCAGTTGGGATAATCTTGTCTTCTCCAACCGGCTCGCGTCTCCGTTTAGTTCCGACGAAATCCAGCAGGCAAAAAGGATTGAGTTTCTTGAGGGGAATACAAGACCAGTGTTAGCCTCATCCGTACCGCTGGCGCCTGCCGCGCACCAGGGAGCCTATTATCGATATACACCGGGGAGCCCTCGGTCTGCTGAACGAAACCCGCAAATGGATTTGTTCCTGGACCAATTGTTGGACCTCTACATCAATGGTTTGATCACATACCCTCATGAAATTCACTTTGCCTACTATCGCCTGGTAAGTTTTACCAGGCAGTACGTGGAACTGGCATTGACACACCAGGACCTTACGGAGGAAGAATTTGAAAGGCTAACGAGATTGCAGTCGACTTTTCCAGGTAAGCTTGCCACGTTGGAAACGCTGCTACACTTGGATCGAGGAAATGATGGAAAACATTTCCTCATTGAAATCGCCAGGGCTGCAGAGGAACAAATCCCTCCTTTTGCAACCAGCGAATCTCTCGCAGTGTTCTATGAATTTTATGGGCGAATTATGACAATGGAACCTGCGGATAACAGAAAGGCGATCAGCTATTTTGAAAAATCGATTGATACCTACCCGATTCCCAACAATACCAGTATCTGTCCACTGGCTAATCTTTACCGGTTGGAGACAGAGTTGGATAAGACAGAGATTTTAAGTCAGAAATTTCCGGAATCGCGTTGCAGATGATAACAATAGTGGTACCAACCTACCGGGAGGCGGGAAACGTTTCAAAACTGGTAGACGTGGTTGATGCCGTGATGAAAGACGCGAAACTCGAGTATGAGATGTTGATAGTCGATGATAATTCTCCCGACGACATCGTGGAAATAGTGGCAGGTTTGGCAAACAGTTTTCCAGTCCGGCTAATTCAACCGAACGGTAGAGAGAAAGATCTTTCTTTATCGGTGGTTGATGGTGTAAGGGAAGCCAGATTCGAAACTGTCCTGGTGATGGATGCGGATTTGTCACATCCGCCGGAAATGATTCCGAAAATAGTAAAACCTCTCGAGACGGATGGATCAAGGTTCGTCGTAGGTAGCCGGTACACAAACGGGGGTAGCTTTGATCGTGACTGGAGTCTGTGGAGGTTTTTTAATTCTTACATCGCCACGATGATAGCCAGACCTCTAACAGAATGTACAGATCCCATGTCCGGTTTCTTTGCTTTCAACCGTAAACTTGTCGACCTGGATAAGTTGCGTCCCATTGGCTACAAGATCGGCCTTGAATTGATGGTCAGAGGAGAGTTTTCAGGTGTGAGTGAGGTGGCGATACAGTTTAAGAATCGCAAGGTAGGGACGAGCAAAATGAATTTTGCACAGCAGTGGAAATACCTGAGACATCTTCGCCGCCTTTACTTGCATCGGTTCAAGGGTTGGGCGGAATTCGTTCACTATGGTGCGGTGGGGGCCAGTGGTTTTATAGTAGACGTTGTTTTTTATTACCTGTCGCAGTTCATAGGGTTTGAACACCAGATTGCCAGGGCCATTTCATTTTGGCCGGCAGTAAGTTGGAATTGGGCGCTCAATCGTGTCACTACTTTTAGTGAGCGGCAGCGCAGACCCAAGGCAAAACAATGGTTCGAATTTGTGGTCACAAGCCTAATTGGCTTCTCTGTGAATTGGGGAATATATTTCGTGCTGACGAGCAAGGTGCCTTTTTTTGACTCGTACCGGTTGATCGCGCTAATCGTTGGAATAGGTTGCGCGAGCATATTCAATTTCACCGCCTCCACCCTATTTGTCTATAATGAAAAACGCGCCAACTAGATTTCCTTATCGGAGCACACATTGATATCCCGTTACAAAGTATCCTTGAAGAACCTTAGAATTTGGAACGGAGTTGACGAAACCATCGACCATGGTGTCGATGCTGTCACGATTGAAAATGGATGTCTGACATTTGTTGGCTCGTCAGAAGATTTGGACACAACTGCGACAGACTCCGTTGTGAAAGATATGAGCGGTCTTTCTATGATTCCCGGTTTGATAGATGCACACATCCATCTGTGCCTTGACCCCCACATAAAAGATCCGTTGGAACAGGATAAACTGACCCGTGGAGAACTTCTTCAAGGCATGACCGATCGTGCGAGAGCA
The DNA here is from genome assembly GCA_027292925.1 of Gammaproteobacteria bacterium. Lineage (GTDB taxonomy): Bacteria > Pseudomonadota > Gammaproteobacteria > Pseudomonadales > Azotimanducaceae. The sequence continues at coordinate 9,240 of JAPUGI010000362.1, read as the reverse complement.
ATGTTAGAAGCAGGTATTACCAGTGCACGCGACCTTGGTGGTGGTCAGTGGCTGGAACTCGAAGTTCGTGAAAGTATAAATCGAGGCGAGATGATTGGACCACGGTTGATTTGTTCCGGGCAACCAATTACTTCTGTGAAGGGGCATTGCCATTTTTGGGGCGGCGAGGCGGCTGATGGCGCCGAAGCGCTTAAAGTTCTGGCCAGGCAACTTGAACATAAAGTTGATCTCATCAAGGTAATGGCCACGGGAGGGAACATCACCCATGGTAGCAGGCCCGTGGACGCCCAATTTGATGAAGAAACACTGTCAACTATCGTGAACACTGCACATAAACATGGGCTTCGAGTGGCAGCGCACTGTCATGGAACTTCAGGCATTCGCAATGCCGCGGCAGCCGGTGTGACGACGATTGAACATTGTTCATGGGTTGGTGATGAAGGGTGGGGCAAAGCTTTCGATCCGGAAGTGGTCGCCAGGATCGTTAAGCAGGGAATTTGGGTTTCGCCGACGATCAATTCGGGTTGGAAACGTTTTGCAGGCAACAGCAACTTTGCAGATCTGCTCCATGGGAATTATGACCGCATGCGCGAAGGCGGGGTCAAGTTTATTGCCTCAACCGATGCTGGAATTCCCAATGTACTGCATCACCATTTGCCGTTGGCTATTCCTGTCTTCGCACATTTTGCCGGGTTGACTGCAACTGAAGCGCTTCGGGCCGCTACCAGTGATTGTGCTGAGGCGATCGGCCTGGGGGAAGTCACTGGCCAGATCAGGGAAGGCTATTCAGCCGATTTCGTATTGTACGACGGAGATCCAACATCGGACCTGGATTTACTTGCTGCGCCAGTCCAGGTCTACAAACAGGGAGAGTCCGCGTTAGCGGTCTGAACTCAGGCGGAATCGGTATACCAGACGGAGATGATAAATCCAGGCTGCCCATTTTCAGAGTTATCTGTGAAATAAGAAGCCTGCTCGACGAACTGAACGTTAACTTTACCCTCTACTTCCTGCAACCAATCATTGATTTCAACTTCACTTTCGTGAACCTGCGACACTCGTTGTCGAAAGATTTTGACTTTCATGATCCACTCCCATCACTACACTACAAGTATTAACTTTGGCTTATAAAATGCTTCTTATCAACTCCACAGAATCGTTCTATGATATTTCGATCAGCGCGCGCCGGTGTTTTCGCGCAGGCAGTCACTATTGGATGTATGCAATGGCGTTAGAATGCACCCGCAGCTAGGTGGGACGACTAACATGAACATTGCCAGGAGGCTTGGACCTCTGTCGCCTTTTCTTGGCTTTCTCTTCGTATCCCTTATCTTTCTAACATTGTCCAGGCTGGCACTGGCCTGGTTAAACCGGGACCGTGTTTCCGAATGGCAGGTTCTTCTGCATATTTTGGGGTTGAGGCTCATCGGAAAATTGGGTGGCGTCTCGAACCCACGACACTGAACGAGCGGCTCGCAAAAGCTGCACTCGCGATGGCATTACTGCCTACAAGAATCAATGGTATCGATTACCAACTGAGTAGGTTGACTGTCGCTTCAGCTTTATAGAAGTGCGCTCAAGGCTGTTTACAAGGGCGCGCTCAAGGCTGTTGCGGCTGGTACTTTCCAGGCTCTCCCGAGATAGATAAACGGTGTATCGATGGCAGCAATAATCACTTTAAACAGATACTTGGCTAATCCCAGCATGACGGCAGTTTGCAGATCGACCAGTCCCCACCAGACCACTAGTGAGTAGACAGAGGTGTCAATTGCCTGGGAGCATATGGTTGAGATGTTGTTTCGTACCCACAGATGTTTCCCTTTTGTTTTCTCCTTGATGTAGTGGAACATCCATACGTCGAATGTTTGACTGATGTAGTAGGCGAGAAGAGATCCGAAAACAAAACGCGGAGTGAAATTGAAGAGCGTGTTGAAGGCATTGTGGATGTCCTGTGAGAACTCAATGGTTGTAGGATCTGTTGATGGCAAAAACATCAAACTGATCGAAATCATGACGACGATAATAATGCTGGTAAGAAATCCCAGCTGTACCGCGGTGTTTGCAGCTTTTTTGCCGTACTTCTCGCTTAAAAGGTCTGTAGCGAAGTAAATACCCGAGTAAAGAATGACACCCATGCTGGTTTGCAGTTCTCCGATAACAGGCAACCAGATCATTGTCAGCTTTGGACCCTGCAGGTTTGCCAGAAGAATGCCTAGGATAACGCTGGCATAAAGTCCATATTGACCAAAAAAACGATACAGCATTAAGGCAAATGTGAGATCGACGGCGATTGTCAGGAGCCACAGAGTGGTTTGATGATCTGCAAAATAGGCTGCAATAAGATCGAGAGTCATTGTGTCAGGGCGTTTTGGATGCTTATCAGTCTAACAGATGTTGCAGGCGGCGGAGTTGGTAATTTGTTACCGGCTACAGTAGTCTTGGACCTGGCTTGAGGAGGAAGTAGTTCATGGAAAATATGTTTGATCTAACCGGAAAGGTGGCGGTAGTTACCGGATCTACAAAGGGTATTGGCCGAGCTATCGCGGAACAGATGGCGTTCCATGGAGCTAGTGTTGTTGTTTCCAGTAGAAAAGAAGATGCGTGTGAGACGGTAACTAACGAAATTAATGAGGCGGTAGGTGAAGGTAGGGGTAAAGCCGTTTCCATACCTTGCCATATTGGTTACAAAGAGCAGCTGCAAAGTCTCGTGGACGAAACGCGAAATCGTCTTGGCAGCGTTGACATCCTTGTATGTAACGCCGCGGTGAACCCGTATTACGGTTCTATGGCAGACATACCTGATTCCGCTTTCGAAAAAATCTTGGATTGCAATGTTAAGTCCAATCACTGGGTATGCCAGATGGTATTACCAGAGATGGTAGAACGTAAAGACGGGGTCATACTCATCGTATCTTCCGTCGGGGGAATGCATGGCAGTACAGTTTTAGGTACATATGCTATCTCAAAGGCGGCGGATATGCAGTTGGCGCGAAATATTGCGAGTGAATATGGTCCGCACAATATTCGCGCCAACGCCATTGCCCCTGGATTAATCCGCACCAATTTTGCTCGGGCGCTATGGGAAAATCCTGAAACCCTCAAGGCAAGCACTGCCAATGCCTACCTTCGACGCATCGGGGAACCTGAGGAAATTGGTGGTGTGGCCGTGTTTTTAGCATCGAGGGCTGGTAGCTTCATGACGGGCCAGACAGTGGTAGTAGACGGCGGTCGTTAGAAGTGAGAGATATCGATTGGTTGATCAGAGGTTCCCAGGGATTCGACAGACGCGCTTTTCTGGAATAAATATTACTTTGCAGTTACTATCATGCGTCTTGGAATAGTGGAATTTGAATAAGTGGAAAGACGTGAATTTCTGAAAATCTTTTCCGCAGGGACTATTGCTGCCATGAGTGGTCAGTTGGTGTTTCGCTCCAACCCTGCAGCATTCAAATTGATGCCTGTATCGCACTTTTATGAAGACATTGATACAAATGCCGTGGAATTGGCTCGGTCGATTCAATATATGACGACACCGGCACCGGATTCACAAGCCTTCTTGAATGCTTTCCGTCGCCAGACTTTGTCCTTGATAGTGGATTCTAGAAATATGAATTCCTATCTCCAGAAAATGGAGAATTTTGAAAATTCACACAACGAGGATGTGTACTTGGAAGCCAGTAGTTACAAGATTCTGGTTTCCACGTTCAAACGACTTGGCAGGGTCCAAAATCTCGTCGGGCATGGAAATTTTAATGTCCTGGGTTTTGACGAAATGCTGAAATACAGCAGGCGGTACAGCAGTGTTGGCGCTTTTCCCAAAGCCGAATCGGACTTCCTGGAACAAGTATTCAATGCCAACGCAAAACAGTACGGATTTTTTGGAGAGAAGGTAATTGACAACCTGACCACTGTGGTACCGATCAGGGATCGAAAGAAAATGCCAAATACCGGTCATTTTTTGTATCGCGGCGACTCCGAGTTGCTCTACAAGAAAGTAAGAAAGGATCTTGGTTCCAGTATCGTGCTGACTTCTGGTATCCGTAACGTGGTAAAGCAAACTCATTTATTTCTTGCAAAGATCATACAGTCCAAGGGTAATTTGTCTCGTGCGTCACGGAGTCTCGCGCCACCCGGGCATTCCTACCACGGGATTGGAGATTTTGACGTCGGTAAAGTCGGATTTGGCAGCAAGAACTTTACTACCGCCTTTGCGAAGACAAAAGAATTTCAGCGACTGGTTGAACTAGGTTATGTGGACATGCGGTATCCGCTGCATAACTTGCTCGGGGTTCGTTATGAACCCTGGCATATCAAGGTAGTCTAGGAGTCGATCAGAGGTTCCCAGAGGCCGGATTTCGGATTAGCAGTTCATACACTACAAACGTCAAAATCATTACACCAGCAAACATGAGGACGGCGCCCGTTGTTTTCATAAATCGATGCGCAAGGTTGAACGATTTGTTAGCGCTATCTTCGGCGAGAACGAAGCGCAAAGCTGCTTTTTCGTGATCGGATAGCAATGAAACATAGGCGGACCGACCCTGCAACATCTCCGCACCGTTGATCACAAACATGACGCTCGCCCATATGGCAAATAATTCTTCAACCCACAATCCAGAATTTGCCCTCACCAGTAAAAGAAGTATGAGGATAGCGAATATCACTTGTCCAACATCAAACATAACTGCAGCAACATCCAGGTTTCTGGCAGCAGAAAGGTCGTGAAGGTTAACCCACCTCAAGTGGATTCCCGGCGCATAGAGCAAGTAAACAATAAAGAACACAAAGATAAGGAAGTTGGTTGTGGCTGTCATCTTTCCAGTAAATGGTGGGGACAGATCCATATACAGGTTCAAGGAGACAAGCGAAATCATGAAGGCAACTCCCAGCAGGGAGGATGCGGCTGAAAGGATGACAAAAAATCTGGAAACCACTTGCCCCTGGTTGGCAAAGGAAGTGAGTTGCTCAAATGTCACAGAAACACAACCAATCATTATCAGTAACAGGGAGGCGTTGTATAACATGATGGTTGGTGACTTGAGATCAAAACTGATCTCACTAATGCCATAAAAAACCAGCAGATAACTCCCAATAAATGTCAACGTGGGAGCCACCAGACTGGCGGACTTGAATTGCCCTCCATGCCATTCGAGGGACATGGATAGAGTATTTGCCTGTTTCAGGCTCATTCCAGCGGCAGTTGCGAGGTCATAAACGTTAATGATTTTAGATACTTCCAATCGATACCTGACGATTCGTTCAGCCCGCTTGGGTCCGATGCCTCTAAGCTCTTGTAACTCTTCGACAGTTGCCTGGTTGATGGGAATTAGAGAAGATGCCACCTTATTTGTATCTTAGTTTAGAATTAATACTAACCCAGAATTCGGGGATCAAGACAATGGAAGAAATTAAATCATCAACGCGAGTGTTTCTGCTGGCTGCGGTCATCATGCTAGTTATCCTGCTTACAGGGCCATTGGGTTACAAATTCGGTTTCATTGACCTCATGCCCACACTGGTGAGTCTCCTGGTGGCCTTGATGGGTTCCGTGCTGGTGTTCATTGGGGCGTTTGTGTTTGTATTTCTTGCCAACAAAAAGAAACTCGTCAAGAACCGGAATATGCTGCTACTGAGTATGGCGCTGAGTCTGTTACCCATGATTGTGATGGGTCCGCAGATCACCAGGACGGTGTCAGTTCCTCCTATTCACGACATTACTACTGATACCGAGAATCCACCCGAGTTCTATGAAATAGTGAAGCATCGGGTTCATGCAGCGAATGATCTTGCCTATGGTTCGGAGCAGTTACCGGCCCGGGAGTTGGCCGCGATGCAATTGGCTGCCTATCCTAACGTTAAACCCCTTGAAACAGGGCTTGCCATCGAAGAGGCTGTCTCCCGTGCCGAATCTGTGCTCAAGAGCCAGGGTCTGGACATCGTTTCAGTAGACCCGGAAGCTGGATTGGTTGAGGCAACGGCAACAACCTTCTGGTTTGGATTCAAAGATGATCTTGTGGTTCGGGTGACGGGAACGGAAGGCGGGTCCAGAATAGATGTTCGGTCAATATCCCGCGTCGGGCAGAGTGATATCGGTGTAAACGCGAGGAGAATAGAAAAGTTCCTGGCAGCGTTCTAGTTCGTTATGCGGCTTAGCTATCCAGTATTTTTTTGACCAGTTCATTGACCTGCTGTGGGTTAGCTTTGCTCTGGGTTTCTTTCATGACCTGACCCACAAAGAATCCGAGTAGCTTTGTTTTCCCGGACCGATATTGTTCAGCCTGGTCCGGGTTGGCTGCAATGATTGCGCTCACGATAGGTTCCAGCTCATCGGTACCTGAAACCTGTTCCAGCCCGTGAGACTCGATAAAGTCGTCCGCGGTAGATGCCTGCCCTGCCCATAACCCGTCAAACACGGTTTTTGCTATTTTTCCGGATATTGTATTGTCCCGGATTCGCGTGACGATAGATCCAAGTTGTTCCGCAGAAACAGGGGCATCTCCAAGTTCCATACCTTCTTTATTAAGTTTGCCAAGTAGCTCAACCCTGACCCAATTGGCAGCGAGCCTTGAGTCTCCGCCGCTTTTTACGACCTGTTCAAAGTAGTCTGCCAGGTTCGCGCTTGAAGTCAGGACTGTCGCATCAGCTCCCGATAGATCATACTCGTTCTCGAATCGAATTCTTTTCTCCACCGGAAGTTCTGGCATATTCTTGCGCACAGACTGGATATAAGCCTCGTTAATACGCACTGGCAGAAGGTCAGGTTCCGGAAAGTATCGATAGTCAGTCGCGGTTTCCTTGCTTCTCATGGGCCGGGTTTCATCTTTATCAGGATCATACAATCGTGTTTCCTGAATGACGCGACCACCGTCTTCCAGGATCGCTACCTGGCGGTCGATTTCATAGTTAATCGCTCGCTCCAGGAATCGAAACGAGTTTACATTCTTTGTTTCCGTTCTAGTGCCAAGATCCCTGTCACCGGTTCGCCTGATTGAAACATTGGCATCGCAGCGAAGGGAACCCTGTGACATTTCTCCATCAGATACACCAAGATAGGTCACGAGTTGATGAATATGTTTTGCGTAGGCAACGGCTTCAGCGGCAGAAGTCATATCCGGTTCCGAGACTATTTCCAGTAATGGCGTTCCAGCCCGGTTCAGGTCAATGCCGGTCATGCCCTGGAAATCTTCATGCAGGGATTTACCTGCATCTTCTTCCAGGTGAGCACGGGTAATGTTTATCGTTTTTGTTTCCCCGGATTCAAGTACGATGTCAACATGGCCACCCAGGACAATAGGGTAGTCCATCTGGGTGATCTGGTATCCCTTGGGCAGGTCAGGATAGAAATAATTCTTACGATCAAATACTGAGTAGGTTGCGATATCTGCCCCTACACCGAGACCAAAAGCAATAGCCTTTGGGTAGACTTCCTCATTTACCACCGGCAGTACACCCGGCATTCCAAGGTCTATGGGACACGCCTGGGTATTGGGATCTGCTCCAAATTTTGTGCTGGCACCTGAGAATATTTTTGTATTGGTCAATAGCTGAACATGGATTTCCAGGCCAATAACGGCTTCCCAGCCGTTTTCCTTTTTAATATCGGGAATCGTCATATCAGGAGTCTGCTGCAGGGGGTGACAATTGATGCCAGTTGGTTTGTAGCTGGAATTGATGTGCGACGTTCAGGAGTCCGGCTTCATCAAGGTAATTGCCGATTAGCTGTAATCCGGTAGGCAGGTGTCCGTTCATTCCGGCAGGAATAGAAATAGCCGGTAGACCTGCGAGGTTCGAAGCGATGGTATAAATATCCTGTAGATACATGGCGATCTGGTCGCCAGATTTTTCACCAATGCGGAATGCGGGGATGGGAGCGGTTGGGCTCAACAGTATATCAACCTCCTTAAAGGCTTCGAGAAAATCGTTCTTGATCAGGCGACGCACCTGCTGTGCTTTCCTATAGTAGGCATCGTAGTAACCTGCAGAGAGCGCAAATGTACCCACCAGGATCCGTTGCTTGACCTCGTTACCCAATGCCTCGCTTCTGGAGCGTTTGTACAGATCTTCCCAATCATTAGGATTCTCGCAGCGATACCCAAACCGCACACCATCATAACGTGAAAGATTCGCCGAACATTCAGCCGGGGCAATAACGTAGTACGCAGGAATTGCGTGTCGCGTGCTTGGCAGACTGATTTGCGAAATGACAGCGCCCAGTGATTCAAGAACGGCCACAGCTTCCATTATTATTTTCTCGGTAGTGCTGTTTAGCCCGTCTTCGAAATATTCACGACACAAACCTATACGCAGACCCTTGATAGAGTCCCCGAGAGTTCTACTGTAGTCCGGGACTTCGGCGGCAATACTGGTGGAATCTTTCGCATCATGTCCCGCCATGACCTCGAGCATCAAAGCAGCATCTTCGGCTGTTCGTGTTATAGGTCCTGCCTGATCGAGGCTTGATGCATAGGCAATAATGCCCCACCTTGATATTCGACCGTAAGTAGGTTTGATGCCTGTCACGCCGCAAAAAGAAGCTGGTTGCCGAATGGACCCGCCCGTGTCTGTACCCGTCGCAGCTGCACACAGACCCGCTGCAACGGCGGCAGCTGATCCACCGGAAGACCCGCCAGGGACTCGTTCTTTGTCCCAGGGGTTGAGCACATGGCCGTAGTGGCTGTTTTCGTTTGACGAACCCATGGCGAATTCATCCATATTGGTTTTACCCAGCATGACGGCGCCAGCCTCACCCAGTTTTTCAACCACAGTTGCACTATAGGGAGCAATGAACTTGTCTAGCATCAATGACCCTGCGGAAGTCCGGACACCATCAGTACAAAAAATATCCTTGTACGCGATGGGAATTCCGCTGAGCTTCCCGGCTACACCTTTCCCCCGGTCTTTATCAGATTGTCTTGCCTGATCCATCGCAATATCCGGGGTGACCGTAATAAAGGCGTTTAATTCGCGGGCTTTTCCCTCTATGCGTTCAAGATAGTGAAGGGTCAGTTCTTCCGCCGTAAATTCGCCGTTTTTTAAACCCGTCCGTAGTTCAATGATTGTGTGTTCGTGTAACATCATTCAATCACCTTAGGTACCAGGTAGAAACCATCCCGCGTATCCGGCGCGATTTCTTGATAGAGGTCCCGATGGTCGTGTTCGGTGACAGTGTCCGGACGCAGTTTTTGTGTAGCGTCCAGTGGGTTGGCCATGGGTTCCACACCCGTGGTATCTACAGACTGC
>JAPUGI010000361.1 GCA_027292925.1 Gammaproteobacteria bacterium | reverse complement strand
TCATATTCCCATCAAAGGCGAGATTACTTCGCCGGTAAACATGAAAGCCGGTTGCAGCTTTGCAGACCGGTGCCCGAAAGCGATGGAAGAGTGCAAGAATGTTACCCCGGTAATAACATCACTTTCCGACAATCACTCAGTCTCTTGCCATCTCTATCAATGAATTGGTTCCTGAGAGGAATGGTACTTAACAAGAAATAGTTCATCGGGCCGGTGAAAACGAAAGCTACTTTAACTCTAGATTATCCCTATCGAAGCTCAATTGTTTTTTCAACCATTCTCAAAATGGACACTTCTTCGGTGTAGTGCTCGATATCAGCCAATTGAACCCACGCCAGGTCATGGGATTCGTTGCTGACAACGTAGTTTTCATTTTCGGGACAGCAGATGAGAAACCGGCAATCGAAATGATAGTGCGCGGGCTCTGTCATTCCAGCTGGAATTAGATGCACGTCAATATCAAACATCTCACTAGAGACCAGAACAAGATCGCTTAGCCCCGACTCTTCCCGTGCCTCTCGCAACGCTACCTCTGCCACATCGGTAACGCCATCGGCATGACCGCCAGGCTGTAACCACTTATCCAGCTTTCTATGGTGAGTCAGCAAGGTTTTCTTAAAACCTTTATTTACTATCCATGCGGACCCGGTTATATGACCGGAAAGCAGCTCCCGTTCAAAGCAGGAAGGATTACCGCTGACAAACCTGTAGAGCCGCTGCAGTGTTTGTAGTTCATTGGGGAACTTCAATCCATAGGACTGAATCAATGAGAATATATTCTGGCGGTGCAAGATCAGGTCCTGTTTTGTTTGCGCCATTGCCAATGCGCTTAACCCGGCTTATCCGAAAACTTAAGCACGTGAGCACGCCGAAGGTGCCGGATGATGTTTTTAAATGTCGCCTCATCAAGGAGCGACGTTGCTTGCACCACGTCTAGAATCTGCCGTGCCGTTCGTTCGCCGTCTGACAACTGAAGAATAGGCAGCGCGATTTGCGGCAGGAACTGCGAAGCGACACCCCATGGCGTCTCGACATCCAGGGTAATGGTCGATTGCGGCGTGATATTGGCTTCTTTCAGATTACTTACAATCGATCCGTCAACCTTGTATCGAATCCCTGCAACACATGGATAAAGATCTAGTATTGATGTAAATGCGGCGGAACGCCGTACCAGCCGATCTTCCAGAAAACAATAATCAAGATCCGTGCAGAGCAAACACCAAAGTGCGTCCTCGGGGGTTTCGACGATTGGTTCCCCCATCATGTTGAACGATGTGTTGATAATGATCGGAACACTTGTCCTGTTAAAAAACTGACTCACGAGGTCGTAAAGACCTGGATAGTCCTCCGTATTCAATGTTTGCAACCGACCGGTTCCGTCTTCATGCACAACAGCAGGAACACGGTCCGTTGCGTCTTTCCGAAAAGGAAACGTCCGCAGCATCAAAGGACTTGTCGGAGCTATCGCCGGTGCATCGAACCAATTCACCGTTTCCTCTTCCAGCACCAATGGTGCGAACGGGCGGAATGCTTCTCGGTGTTTTACTCGGGCATTGAGTCTCGTCTTAGCCTCTTCTGATCGCGCATCAGACAGGATGCTTCTCTGGCCCAACGCGCGTGGTCCGATCTCCGACCCTCCCGAAAACCAGCCGATAATTCTTCCTTCGTCCAACAATTCGACCACGGATTGAACCGGGTCTTCGGTCGCAACCACTTCAATGCAAGGCGTCTTTGATATTGCGCTATCGATCTCCTCCGTTTGGTATACACGGCCCACGGAGTCGTTGTTGTGTCGTCGATGCCGATGTACTTTACCCAATTGCCACAACCCGTAGTACGCAGCACCAATAGCGGTACCGCTGTCTTCGGCTGCGGCCATGATGTACACGTCATCAAAGTAGGCCCTCTGAATAATTTGCTCGTTGGCAACCGCGTTCAATGCGACACCGCCTGCATAACAGAGGTTGTGTGACGAGGTGAGTTCGCGTGTGTGCCGGGCGAGATAGAAGATTGAGTCTTCCAGCGCATGTTGAACCGAAGTCGCAAGGTTTTCGTTCTCAGATTGATCTTCCGGCCAGTGAGCGACATTGGAATATCTTTTCGCGATTTTGTCGCTGAACGAAAAGTGCCCGTCTTCGCTTATCGTAAAAAAGTCTTTCGTCGGATAACTGCGATCGCCGAACGCTGCAAGTCCCATCACTTTACCGGCGTCCATGGCATCACCGAATATCTGGTGTGACACGGATGAATACATGCCACCGAGACTTCCGAAAGTCTGCATGGGCTGATCGCGCCGCAGATTCTTCAAGTCAGGCATCCATTCGCCCAGATGCTTTTCGACGCAACGAATCTCCGTATCGTTGGCAGTGTATATCGTAATAGTCTCTGCCCATCGGTGAAGATTGGGTACCGTGGAACGCTTGACGTTAATCAGTTCTGATTCGGGCAATGAATCAGCCAACCCCCCCTGGCCGTCTATTACCAGTACTGCACTCTCTTGAAATCCCGACAACGCTAATACACCTGCAGCGTGGGCATAGTGATGCGGAATTGTAATGAGTCGGCCGGGCCAGCCCTCACGTACAACGTTCGTACCGACAATCGGATCACCGCTGAAGTAGGCGCCAACTATAATGTCAAGGTCGTTTGCCTCGATACCGGCAGCATAAAGGCAATAGCGAAACGCAAGACTCTGGTCGAGCCGCGCTAATCTGGCACGCTTGATGCCAGTCAGCCGCTCTTCCTGAACAGCCACAACGATCTCGTCACCTTTCAAAAGGCAAACGGCACCGTTATGCGTGCTGCAGTACCCCAGAACCCAGGGTTCGCTCATGCATTATTCCTCATTGATTCTATGTAAGGTCCGGAGCCGCTACGCGACTTCCCTGGGTTTCTGGAATCGATAATTTCGATTGCTTTCTTCGTCGAACAGGTCGACGAGTTGCTCTGTCATGGCATCACCCAGCTGTTCAGCATCGGTGATTGTTACTGCTCGTCGATAGTGATGGGTTACATCATGACCAATGCCAATCGCTACCAGTTCTACCTTGGAGCCATTCTCGATCCGGTCGATCGCAAATTTAAGATGCTGTTCCAGGTAGTTACTTGGATTGACCAGAAGCGTGCTGTTATCCACCGGCAGACCATCTGAAATTACCATCAGGATCTGCCTGTCTTCGGACCTGCCGACCAGTCGACTATGAGCCCAGAGCAAAGCCTCACCGTCGATGTTTTCCTTCAGCAATTCCTCACGCATCATTAACCCCAGATTGCGCCTGGATCTTCTCCACGGCATATCTGCGGCTTTATAGATTATGTGGCGAATATCATTTAACCGCCCTGGCTGTGCTGGTTTACCCTGCTGCAACCACAATTCCCGAGACTGGCCGCCACGCCAGGCGCGCGTTGTGAAGCCAAGAATTTCCACTTTGACCGTACATCGCTCTAGGGTTCGTCCAAGAATATCAGCGCACATGGCGGCGATGGTAATCGAACGCCCTCGCATGGAACCCGAACTGTCAATAAGCAGAGATACGACCGTATCCCTGAATTTCATATCTTTTTCCTGCTTAAAGGCCAGCGGGCTGAATGGATCCATTATGACATTGGGTAATCTGGAGCTGTCGAGCGTGCCTTCCTCGAGGTCAAACTCCCAGGTCCTGTTTTGTTGCGCCATCAATTTCCGTTGCAGGCGATTAGCAAGTTTGCTGATAACAATTTGTGAACTCTGCAAATGCTTGTCCAATACGCCCCGCAACCTGTCCAGTTCCATCGGTTCGCACATTTCATCTGCGGACACCACTTCATCAAATGCGTTGGAAAACGCCTTGTACTGGCTTTCTTTCGGGCGAAGCCAATTTTTATCAGATATCATATCCGGTGGTGCGCCCGCCTCGTCTTCATCACCTTCAGCCTCTGCCATATCCATGGCATCCATATCAACGGGAACCTCTCCTTCAATAGCATCCCCCATATCCCCGTCTGCAGACATTTCCTGATCAGATGCCTCGTCGCCAGCCTCAGACTCCATTTCATCCTCTTCTGCATCCTCAGATTCTCCATCGGCGTTTTCTTCCCCCCAGTCATCGCTGAGTCCAAGGTCAGAGATAATCTGTCGGGAAATATTTGAGAATTCTTCCTGGTCAAACATTGATGCATCAAGGTTTTCCAGCCTGTCCCCGATTCGCTCTTCGATAAAGTCCCGCCAGAATTCCAATACCTTCTGGGCGCCAGGCGGGCACGGCTCACCTATTATTTTTTCACGAATCAGCATTCCAACAGCTTCACCAAGGGGCGCCTGGTTTTGATCTTCAATCTGGCTATAACCATGCTGGATGCAATGCTGCTCCAGTTGCGCATGCAGGTTGCTTTGAACACCCTTCATTAAATAGGACCCAATCGAAGCGACACGGGCTTCCTCCACCCAGTCAAAAACTTCCAGGGCAACCCCAGATTGAGGACGATGCCTTCGATGGAAGGCTTCGTCATGAAAGCGAGTTCGCAAGGCAAAGCGATCAGCAGTTCCTCTGAGGGAAGCCAACTGTGTTTCAGTTAATCCTGATTCCGGCAGGGGAACCCTGGCCCGGTTTCCCTGCATGTAAGGCTTGCCACGACCAAAGCTGACGTTTAGCTCGCTGTTACCTGAGATAGCCCGCATGGTTGAGGTAATAGCCTGTTTAAAAGGCTCTGTCGCGTCTTCTATCTGTGCCACTTCAAGAGGTCCAATGGAGGCTGTCCGAGAATAGAAACCGTAGCGAGGGAAAGCTGTTTTGAGTCAGATTTTTTCATAATTTGAGCGGTCCGACGAATCGAAGGACATATTTAACGAAAATTACGGAGAAACTGCGGGGGTGCCCAGCCCAAAACAGGTTTTCCGCGGTAGGTTCTCTATTCTCGGACAGCCTCCTACGCAAGAACCACGTTGGCGCTCGATTCGGGCAGTTCCTCTCCCATGCACCGTTGGTAGTACTCAGCAACGATGGCTCGTTCGGTCTCATCACATTTATTGAGAAAGGTCAGCCGAAACGCAAATCCAAAATCCTCAAAGATCTGAGCGTTCTCCGCCCACATAATTACCGTCCTCGGTGACATTACAATAGAAATGTCTCCATTTATGAATCCCTGACGGGTGAGATCAGCCACGGACACCATGTTTGCCACCGTCCAGCGATCCATATGCTGTACTTTGGATAAAACGATATCTATCTCTTTCTCGCGTTCCAGATAGTTCAGTGTGGTTACGATATTCCACCTGTCCATTTGTCCCTGATTTATTTGTTGGGTGCCATGATACAACCCGGTGGGATCACCCAGGCCAATGGTGTTGGTTGTAGAAAACAACCTGAATGACGGGTGTGGACTTATGATCTTGCTCTGGTCGAGAAGGGTTAATTTTCCTTCTACTTCCAGCACCCGCTGGATAACGAACATGACATCAGGCCTGCCCGCATCATATTCATCGAATACAATGGCGCAGGCACGCTGCAAGGCCCACGGTAGAAGGCCTTCCTTAAATTCAGTTACCTGCTTTCCATCTTCAAGAACAATTGCATCCTTGCCGATCAGGTCAATGCGACTGATATGACTATCCAGGTTAATTCGAATACATGGCCAGTTCAGCCTGGCGGCGACCTGTTCAATATGCGTGGATTTTCCCGTGCCATGATATCCCTGGATCATGCATCGGCGATTGTGCGTAAAGCCTGCCAGGATCGCTAAAGTAGTTTCGTGATTGAAAATATAACTATTGTCAATCACAGGAACATGGTCAGATGGCAGTGAAAACGCAGGCACTTTCATGTCTACGTCCAGCCCAAAGGTTTTCCTGGCGTCTATTTCTGTGTCGGGTATTCCCGATCCTTCCAGCGCACCCACTTTTTCCACCATTACCGCACCTTAATACCGATTTAAAACAGCTAAACCTTGATCCTCCACCCACATTCACTTTAAAAACCAGTCAGATAACCTTATCGAGTACCAGTACCTACTCAATTTGTCTACCTGTGTGGTTTTAGTCGAGACCTAGACGGGACGCAAAGAATAGCGTTTATGCGCTAAAAATACCATTACCCGTGTCTGTCGACCAATTTACACCCACTCCCTGGCGCCTTGCTATATTCCTCGTACTTCTACCGATGATCTCGGTGAATAAGGTCATGCCCAGGCGGCCCAGGCCGGTGAGCAACTCAGCGAGCATCGATCTCTGCATATCATCTCCAGCCCCTTAAGACCCCATTAGCACGGCTCTTGGATTTACAATGGACCTGTTACGAGATTCGACTCTGATGGACGTCAACTCAGCGTTCTCTGTCGCGGAGATGAGGCTGCAACTAACGTAAACTAGTGACGCAGAACTTGCCTGGGAGCCACCCGTGCACCGGCAAGCTGCAGCATAACGGAGGTAAGCTCGTTCCACGGATTGCCGGTCGAAATCCCTTTTACCATACTATCAATATCGCTGAGCCTGGACAGTAATTCCTGGAACTCCCTCTCATGATGGTCCCTCAAGCATTTCGATACCAGAGTCTTGCGTTTAGCCCAGACTCTTCCTTTTTTCAAGGCAGTATCCAGAGAACTCGATTTCAATTCCCTGGCCATCATCGCCAGCCCACGTAATTCCCGGCTCAGCATGGCAACGATATATAGCATATCAACACCCTCCAGTTGCAATCCCTGGACAATTTTCGAGGTCCTTATGGCGTCACCATCAACTGCCGCATCCAACAATTTGAATACATCGTAACGAGAGCTATTGGCAACCCCTTCCGACACCTCAGCCACATCGACTTTGCCATCAACGGACACCAGTTTCAGCCGTTCAATCTCCTGCACCGCCGCCAGCAGGTTGCCTTCGATGCGGTCCACCATTGCAGTCACAGCGTCCCTGGTGGCGATGAGCCCGGCTTGCCTGAATCGCCTGTCAATCCAGCGAGGCAAGTCTTTCAACTCAATAGGCCATACCTGGACAAATACACCCGCCTGTTCGATGGTTTTAAACCATTTAGCTTTTTGCGTCCCCTGATCCAGTCGTGGCATAACCAACATAATGATCGTTCCCTGGCTTGGATTTTCCACAAACGACTGCAACGCCACTCCCTTGTCTCCAGGTTTTGTTGTTGCCATCCTTACTTCCAGCAGTTTTTGCTCGGCAAACAACGACATGCTGTTGGCACTAAACAGAACCTGTTGCCAGTCAAAGTTTGCTTCTGCATGAAACAACTCTCGCTCTGTAAACCCGACATCCTTCAGGCGGGAACGAATCAGGTCACATGTTTCCTGCACCAACAGTGGTTCATCTCCACTGACAATATATATTGGTGATTCAACTCTCGCCAGATGTGAAAGGAGTTGATCCGGGTAAACCTTCATGCGTTCGCCTCAAATGATCGAACCGTGGCGTCAACCCGGTGCATAATTTGCAACACCAGGTCCGCCCTCATTTCTTCCAGCAGTATCGCCTCTTCTTCATTGCTTCCTACCAGACTGCTTCTGTCAAACGTATAGTTTCGCTCGGTCACGACGGTAGTGGACGGGATAACGGATTCTCCAGACCCATTTGTCAGTACCATATCGACCTCGAGCCGAAGTTCGTACTCTGCAACACTGATGGTACTGGTGGTTGCAACAACCCGCCTCGTAACCCTTTCTGCGTTGATCGAAAGACGATATTCAGCGTCACCTGCCTGGTCCACCACCGTGACGCCAGAGCGGGTAAATGCTCTCACCAGTTTTTGGTGTAGATCCCCGTATTTATTGCTCGCAGTGACATAAACAGTCACCAAAGCTGTTTCAATACCACCACTACCTCGTAACTGGAACCCGCAACCACTAACGCACAAACAAACCACAAGAACCAACGGATAACGTCGCACGGCTAGCCCGCATATTTCATGAAGGGAACGGAATTTCTGGAAATGGTATCTCTCTCGATTTGGTGTACGCATGTTTAACGTATGCGGATTACCATACTTTGACTCATAACCCACCGCCTTCATGAAATATGCAGGCTAACCCTAACCGACTA
>JAPUGI010000360.1 GCA_027292925.1 Gammaproteobacteria bacterium | reverse complement strand
AGAACCAGAAACATCAGTGTTGGCTTTGCATAATCGACAATATACATATGAATCGCTCAATTAGTTTTTTACTGTTTTATCTAAAAACAAATGAATTGTCTTCTCGAAAAGAATGAAGTGTGATCAAGATCACAGACAATTCGGATAATTTTCGCCGGTCGTACCGGTTGTACTAATGTCTTGTCGTTAGCCCCATCACCGAACGCACGGTCTGGACTCGCGCTACAACTTTTTGCTGCGTTATCTGGTAATCGTTCGTCTTCCATTCGGCCTGCTGACAACCTGTAAATAAATTCCTGATCTGTGCGTGATTCAGCTAAAACTGGACTGAATCCTCTCTTTTGGTTTGTTGTGTTAAATATCGTCAGGATAGGAGCGTAATTGAAACGCTAGTTCTCACCCTAAACCAGTTGAAAAACGCTATCTGATCTGTGCGTGATTCAGCTAAAAACTCCCTTAACCTGGGCGCACTGCCAGCCATTGCAATGTTCCAGTTCTTTACAATGTAAGTGTGTCTCTCTATTGACGTCACTATCTATCTCCTTATGATGGAATACAGGGCGCGAAGGGGGGAGCGTTTCTGTCCCTGTCGCTGCCGTCAGATAAAACCTTAAGCAAACTCTCCATCTCTACACCCCTCCATAGGCCTAAACCACCTGTTGAATTTAAGAGTTCAACTCCGGATCAATACGCAAGATCTATGCCGAAATTTTACAAGAACCTAAGTTGTTGAATTAACAGAACTTTGGTTTTCCAAGATCAAAGATTTACATCTCAATTCTCCAGATTTTTCCATTTATATAAAAATATCGGCGGATAAGAGAAAATTCGGCGGAAAAAATCGGTTGAATAGCTGCGTGTGCTACGACTGGCTGATCTTGTATGTCTCTGAACCGGCACGTGCGTCAGCCCAGGTCTCAATGGATGTGTTCTTCGCCAGGTCGGCAAGGGTGAACAGCGCCTGTACCGATCGTGGCAGAGGCGTACTGCTCGACCCTTGGCCCCAGGCCCCGGGTTCGGCGTCCGTAATGATTGCGATCTCATCCGTATTGACCCAGAGGTTGGGGGAAATCTCTGGATGATTAAGTGCTACACCTGAGTCAATCACAACCACAACGATAGCTTCAGTACCTGAATAGATATCCACGGCCAAATCCCAATCAATGTCGATATCGACCGGGCCGTTTCTTGCATTGACGTCATGACCGGTGTTGGTCAGATACCATTGCTCAGCATACAGGGGGTCACTTGGAATTGAATATTCCTTCGATATCAGATTGAGTTCTACATATTTGACGATAGGAAATAGAGAGAATCGCTCAATAGCTTCTGTTACTGAAAGACCATCAGGCAGGCCATAGTGCATGGTCTTTGTTAGTTTGTATTTCCGCAGTAATTTGAGACTGTGTTGTTCTTCAAACTGTGCAATCTCAGCTTCTGAATGCTTCTTTGGGCCATTTCCCGCACCTCGGTTTGTCCAGTTGGGTATACCTGAAAATCGGCACCTTCTTTACCCGCTCCACTGCCCCCACAAATGTTCGTCGGACATCGTAGCTACTTTTATCAGCCTGGCAGTTCATGTTGTTGTTTACACAGTGTTCACCCTTTTTGATGATCTCCGAGGTCATGGAGACGACTGGCTACAAACACTTTTTAGAGAGCTCCTCTCTCCTGCGTGAGCAGTAAGCGGCGCTAATCCTTCCAGAAATCCTTGAACCTTGGCTGGCGATAGTTCTGTCTATACCGCACAGTATGCTGGATGTTCTTGACGCCTCAGTAATTGAGAAATCCTCAGCCCCATACCCCTTCGTTGCGGCCTCAAAACCCTCGGTCGGGCAGTTTAAGTTCCAAATTTCTCCTCCACTCCTCGTCCGTCATCGGCTCAGCACTGATCACCCGGAGGGGCTGATCGACGTCGATAAATAGATTTGGTTGCATCCATACGCGTTGATGTCCGCTCCGGAGAATTAGGGGTGGTAATTAACTAGCAAAGGCAGTGTTCATAGCTGTCTCGAATCGGCCAACTGCGGCCATAGTCCAAGAATACTCTGCCAGTGTTAACATGCTATATGGTCGAAGCAAGAGGTTCAAATCAAATACCCGATGCATCCTGGGGGCAAGGGGCGGACTCTTATTGAAGATCGGATTGGTATTGATCTGGTAAAGAACTCGTGTGACTGCCGGGAGAGACTGGTTTAATATCTTCAGTCCATAGTCAGGTGGTTGTATGGTCCAGATACTCTGTTTCACAATTCTCACTTTTTTAAGTAGCTCAGCTTTTAGTGACGATGCGAGCCTGGATAGTCAACATGCCCGGGATACTGTCGCTTTCGACCGTTACGACTGGGGTGGTGACTGGCTCGACTCAGATGGTGACTGCCTCAATACCCGTGCCGAGATGCTAGCGGAACGTAGCGAAGCAGAAATTACAGTCGATAGCTGTATTGTCAGAGGTGGTGAGTGGACTAGTGCATACACCGGTTTGACCTTCAATCGGGCGAGCGACGTGGCAATAGATCATGTCGTACCACTCAAGCATGCTCACGGCGCTGGTGGTGCTAAATGGCCCGCATTACTGAAGAGGATATTCGCGAACGATGCTGAAAATCTCTTGATTGTCGATGACGCAATAATTTCTTCCAAAGGCGCCAAGGCACCGCATGAATGGATGCCACCAAACAGGGCCTACTGGTGTGAATACCTGGCCAGGTGGCAGGTGGTTAAGCAGAAGTATCGGCTATTGCAGAGTCAAGAAGAATTGCAATTTTTATCCAGTCATCAATGTAACCAGGCGGCTGGTCAAAGTGGGCTATCCTTACCGGACAGGTCAACGAAGGAATCCCGGTGCAGTCAGGAAATGAGGCTATATCAAGTAAAGAAGGGTGATACCTTGTACTCAATTTCAAAGCAATTTCCGATTTCTATCGAGCAACTGCAGGAAATGCTCGGCACTGGGATATTGCAGGAAAGTGATGTCCTCACATTACCTGCAAATACAGGAACACAATCATGTACCAATGGATAACCAATTTCTCGGGTAACTGGTCCCTGCTCGCAACCACCGAAGCGTACTGTACTGATAAGGTATCATGACCAAAATCTCAATCCTTGATCTTGCTCCTGTCGCCCCAGGGAAGCACGCCGACTGACGCCTTATGCGATTCACTTGATCTGGCACAGTATGCAGAAATATGGGTTTACCGGCGCTATTGGGTCGCAAAATATCACAACATGAAAGGCATCGCTGATCGTGGCTACATTGAATATTGTTCCGGCAAAATTGTGTAAATGTGTTGTGACTTTTCCAGTCGGACATAATCCCCAGATCTTCTACGTGATGTTGATCGACGCAAGAAATTTGTTTCATCTGATGCCATAACCCCATCGGCAGGTATGAGATAGCCTTCCCCATTTACCGTGTGTCCATGTCCCGCAAATCAGACGCATAACCTTGATTCGGGGTCTCTGCCTTTATCTATGAAGAAATCCTGGAAGACATCGTCCAAATCAGTTTGTACCGCGCCTTGTGTTGCTGATTCCACGAGCTAGCTCACCAAATAAGTTACTTAACCTAAGTTCACTAACCGATCAGACATAAAACTTATTTTCGACATCGGCGACCCATGCATTAAAATCTTTTTCTTCTGAAAACAGCAGGCCTATTTGACAGTCATTGTCAATAATTTCCGTCCAAAGAATTTCACCACGAAGCTGGTATTTGGTAACCAAATCGTCAATGCTGAGCGTAATATCGAGCACGGTATTAGGAACCAGCGC
>JAPUGI010000036.1 GCA_027292925.1 Gammaproteobacteria bacterium | reverse complement strand
CTGTTACCTGTCAACGATGTATCACTGAACATACTATCCACCTTCGCATTCCTGTTGGTCCTCGGGATTGTCGTAGACGACGCAATCGTTGTGGGTGAAAGTATTCACCAGCATAGTCACACCATGGGTGGTGGTGTTGATTCTGCGATTGAAGGTGCTTACACCGTATCAAAACCGGTGATATTCGCAGTCCTGACAACGATGGTTGCATTTGCACCATGGTTTTTTCTCTCTGGTGAAGAAGCGCAGATGACCCGCCAGCTTTCAGTGGTCATTACTGTCGCCCTAACGATTTCACTCATTGAAGCTTTCCTGATTCTTCCTTCTCACTTGCGCAATTTAAAGCCCAGAGAAAACCTGGGTAAATTGGCGCAATGGCAAAAAAATATTGAGCAAAGCATTGTCAATTTCGCAAATACGACCTATCGAAGGTGGGTTGAGTTAGCAGTCATTCATCGCTACCTGACGGCTAGTATATTCATCGCACTATTTACAGTTAGCGTCGGTATATTTACCAGCGGCTGGGTCAAGTTTTCGTTTATGCCTGAGGTGGAAAACGAAATCATCTATGTCAATGTTGTCTTGCCCACCGGCACACCCTACGCTCGAGCCCTATCTGTACTGGACCAGCTACAGCAGGCAGAACTGACACTGATCGATGAAGTCGAAGCCCGCGCGCAAGCCACTGGCGGCACTGGCAAGCTCATCGAAGGCTGGTACACCCGTTCCAGACGCGACAGCGTCATCGCCATCGTCAAGCTGGCACCACCTGAAATCCGGGATCTCTCTGCAAAAGAAGCAGCTACACGGCTCCGGGAATTAGTAGGCGATATCCCTGACGCCGATGAGATCGAAGTCAACTACACGATGAATAACTCCAATCCCCGGATCAGCTATATACTTCGCCACCGTGACCTGGATGTACTTCAATCTGCCAGCAACGACACCAAGGCAAAGCTGCAGGAGTATGACGGTACCTATTTCATACGGGACAATATGCGAGGGGAATCCGAGGAACTGCATATGCAGTTACGGCCCGGTGCAGAAAAACTGGGAATTACGCTGGCCCAGGTATCCGAGCAGGTACGCCAGGCCTATTTCGGTGAAGAGGTGCAGCGTCTACCGCGAGAAAACGGCGATGTGAAAGTGATGGTTCGATACCCGAGAGAACTGCGCTATAGCCTCGAGAGTCTCAACAACTTTATGATCAGAACCGGTGATGGGCGCGAGGTGCCCCTACTCTCCGTTGTAGAGTTAGAAGTTGCGACTGGTGTGCAAAGGATTCAGCGGCGTGATAGCGAACGTATGGTACGGGTTACCGCTGGTGTGGTTGGTGAACTGATGAGTGATATTCGCACCGACATGGACGACAACTTTCTCCCGTTGCTCAAAGAACGTTATCCCGGGTTGCAAGTTGGCGGATCAATTGAAAGCGAAGATATCTTTTTTGACGAGATATTTGCACTGTATGCCATCGCCTTTTTCCTGATGTACGCGCTGTTAGCCATTGCTTTCCATTCTTATTGGTTGCCCCTTCTGGTCATGACCGCGGTTCCCTTTGGATTTATGGGCGCAATTTACGGCCACCTGATTTTCGGTGTATCCATGGCGCTGTTCTCATATTTTGGAATCGGCGCTGCTGCTGGCGTTGTGATCAACGACAACCTGGTGCTGGTGGATTACGTCGGTCGCCTGCGCGACAAAGGCCAGGCGGTTATGGCCGCGGTTACTGAGGCTGGTGTGACTCGTTTCAGGCCTATTCTGTTAACGACTGTTACTACCTTTGTGGGTTTAATGCCCATCATGGCGGAGCGCTCGACGGACGCACAATTCCTGAAACCCGCTGTATTGTCACTCGCATTTGGCGTTTTGTTTGCTTTGTTTGTCACACTCTTCCTCGTACCCGCGCTGTACTGCATCGGAGAGGATCTGAGGGCGATTGTGAGCCGTTACAGAGAAAAATGGCAGCCACTGGTACTAGCGAAGCAATTAATATCGGGCGATCTCTAGAATTTTTCGGTCAAGGATGTGTTAATCCACTGATCGATATTGGCTTCAAGTACAGACAAAGGTACGGACCCTTGGCTTAACACGGTGTCATGGAATTCCCTGATGTCGAACTTATCTCCCAGGGCATCTTCCGCTCGTTCACGGAGTTCCAATATCTTTAGCTGACCGAGCTTGTAGGCCAGCGCCTGACCAGGCCAGGAAATATAGCGATCGATCTCATTAACAATATCGAGTTTGTTTCTGGCTGCGTTTGCCATGAAGTAATCAATTGCTTTTTGCCGCGGCCAACCTTTGTAATGCATCCCCGTATCGACAACGAGGCGCACCGCGCGCCACATATCGTAGGTTAGCTGACCAAACCGGGAATATGGATCTTCATATAAACCCAGGTCGTAACCAAGCCGTTCGCTGTAAAGTCCCCATCCTTCCGTAAACACAGTAAATCCTGAATAACGGCGAAAGTTCGGCAGCTGTTCCAATTCCTGTTGAAGTGCTATCTGCAGATGATGGCCTGGAACAGCCTCATGAACGGTTAGCACTTCCATTTCATATTTCGGTCTTGTTTCTGGCTTGTACAGATTGACATAGTAAAAACCGGCGCGACTACCGTCAGCTGCAGGTCTGGTGTAGTAAGCAGTCGTTGTATCGGGCGCGATTGCCTCCGGTATTGTTTTAACGCCATAAGGCATGCGCGGCAATTTACCAAACAAGTCCACCAGCTGTGGATCAATTCGCTTGGCGATTGCAAGGTATCCTTCCAGAAGTTGTTCAGGATTGTCGTAGTAAAATTGCGGATCCGTTCGCAAAAAATGAATGAACTCTTCAAAAGATCCATCGAAATCCACTTCCTCGATTATCTGGTCCATTGCCTTACGGTTTCTTGCAACTTCTCGCAGACCAATCTGGTGAACATCCTCCGGTGTCAGTTCGGTTGTCGTAAATTGCCTGACCCTGAACTCATAATATGCCTTGCCGTCAGGTAGCCCTGATGCGCCGATACCTTCCCGGCAGGCAGGATAGTAGATGGTTGTGAAAAATTCGTACAAGTCCCGGTAGGCAGGCACTACCTTCTTCCGAATGACTTCCTTCGCGGCACTCCTGATTCGTCTCGATTCACCTGAAGTAAAGTTACTCGGCAGATCATCAAATGGTCTGTAAAACAAACTCTGTTCTGGATTTTCAACCAACTGCTTTTCAATCTGCGCTGGAACCCGTTGCATGGTGACCTTGGGCGGTAGAATTCTTTGCTTAATTCCTTCCTTCATCAAGTTGATGGTCTGCGCCATCAATGTGTCGATCTTGTTCAGCCGCGCCAGCCAATCTTCATAGTCACCGATCGTCTTCATGCGCAGGCGATTACCGGTTTCATCCAGAGTCTGGATGCCACCTCGCTGGGTTATGGGAATCAGCTCTGCTTTAAACTGGAACGCTTCTATTCGATCAAGATAACGAAGTTCAAACAGGTCATAGTTAACCCGTTCTTCTGCGACCAGCAATTCGCGGTCTATACCCCGCAAATCGCGTAGCGCCCCTATATCCTCGTCGTGTCTACCATTTCTGGCATCCAGGCTCAAATCTCGCCATTCACGGTTGAACCTTCTATCACCCAGCCTTGAAGCCCATACTGGATTTTGTTCCATGTCCCGGTTCCATTGATGATCAAAAATCGCATGTAACTCTGATACTTCAGGAATGCTCAAAGTGACATCTGCATGAGCACCAGTGGTGAAAATCAATAATAGAATGGGTAACATCAAAGTAATATGGTTCATGCCGGATCTCATGGTCAACGGATTATTATGTCCCCAATGATTGTGGCTTATGCAACTTTCACCGTCACCTTAAATGGCGGATTGATTTCTGGAGAGGAAAATTCCATCACCTTGTCATCTACTGCACCGTATCTCAGCGTGAACAGGTCCAATGCATAGTTTTGATAAAGCTTCCAAGGGATCTTGGAGCCCCGTTTCGGAAATTTGTCGATGGTTCGTTGCACATATCCGGATGAAAAATCAATCATCGGTTCCATCGTTATTGACGGATCACTATTTCTCGGGCAACACTGACGGTAACCATTCCTGTCCATGTGGTTAAGTAATCTGCAAACATACTCACAGGTAAGGTCACACTTTAACGTCCACGAAGCATTGGTGTATCCCATGGACATCGCGAGGTTGGGAACATCACTGCACATCATACCTTTGTAGGTCAACGTTTTTGAAAGGTCAACCTGCTTCCCGTCAACCGTAAAGTCTACATCGCTTAGCACCTGCATCTGAAGACCAGTCGCTGTCACAACAAGATCAGCTTCAAGTTCTTCACCTGATTGCAACAATAGCCCTTTACTAGTAAAGGTATCAATGTGATCTGTAACGACGGAAGCATCCCCATACTTTATCGCTAAAAACAAATCACTATCAGGCACAAGGCATAGCCTCTGATCCCACGGGTTGTAGTAGGGAGTGAAGTGTTTTTCAACATCGTAAGCTTGACCGAGTTCATTACGCACACCTCCTAGAATCAAGGTTTTCGCTTTTTCCGGGTTACGCCTACAGTAATTGAAGAAAAACATACCCAGCAACACATAACGCCAGCGAGTCAGGAAGTAGGCTAATTTAACCGGCAGGTATTGGCGCATTTTGTTTGCAAGATTATCCTCAGCCGGTCTGGAAACCACATAGCTGGGCGAACGCTGCAGCATCGTGACATGCGCCGCTTTCTTCGCCAACTCAGGCACCAGGGTGACCGCGGTTGCGCCACTACCAATCACAACGACACACTTGCCTTCATAGTCAATTTCATCAGTCCATTTTTGTGGATGCACTATCTGTCCCTGAAAGCAATCAACTCCTTCAAATTCCGGCGTGTAACCTTCTGCATAGCTGTAGTAACCGCTGCACATAAACAGGAAATTACAGGTGAAGTGTACGATTGCCTCTGAATTGGATTTCTGCGCTTCCACCGTCCAACGCGCGTCATCGCTGGACCAGGATGCCCTTTCTACATGGAGGCCGAATCGAATGTTATCTCCAATGCCATTTTCCTGAACTGCCTCTCGCAAATACCGCATAATTAGAGGCCCGTCAGCAATAGCTTTAGCTTCAGTCCAGGGCTTGAATGAATAGCCAAGGGTGTACATGTCTGAATCAGAGCGAATCCCCGGATACCGGAACAAATCCCAGGTACCACCGATATCTTCCCGACCTTCCAAAATGACATAGTTCTTGCCCCGGCAATGCTTCTGCAGGTGATAGGCGGCACCAATGCCGGAAATACCCGCGCCAACCACCAGTACATCAAAGTGTTCTGTTGCGCTCACTAGAACGATATCTTTTTACAACCCGAAATGAGGTGCCGAGTCTAGGAGGAACCTAAACAAATGGCAACGATATAACCTTCGTGAATCCTCAAGGCTAGCCTGAGTGGCATAAATTGGGGAGGTGTTGCTGTTGATCCTGAACGAAAACTTCTGTTGGCGAATGTAAAGAACCAGCCCCATGTGGTGACACTGATTTCACGGTTGAAAGTCGACCAAGGAGTAGATGATTGCTTTTTTACCGAGTACGC
>JAPUGI010000359.1 GCA_027292925.1 Gammaproteobacteria bacterium | reverse complement strand
CTGTTTGGCGAGGATAAACCGCGATTTACCGGCACAGTAGCCTGGCGAGGATTGGTGCAGGCTAACAAACTACCCGAGGGGAAGGTTCGCCCGGTCACCGGGCTATGGTGGGGTCCCGGAAAACATTTCGTGCATTATTACGTACGCTCCGGCGATATGGTTAATTGTGTTTGCGTGGTTGAAAAAACGGGCTGGGAAGTTGAATCCTGGACTGAACGTGGAGAACATTCTGAGTTGGTCAATGATTTCGAAGGCTGGCATGACACGATTTGTTCGTTGATCGAAATGATGGAACCTGACGAATGCTACAAGTGGGCGTTGTTTGATCGGGCACCGATGCGTTCCTGGAGTAATGGCAGGGTAACCTTGCTGGGAGATGCATGTCATCCGACGCTGCCATTTATGGCCCAGGGGGCGGCGATGGCAATAGAAGATGCAGCGGTACTCGCAGCCTGTGTAGATGCAGATGGAATTGAAGCGGGACTGCCCAGATATGAAAAGCTGCGAATCCAGAGGACGGCGCGGATTCAAACAGGGTCCAGGCGTAATGCAAAAGTCTTTCATATGCGTGGAATCAAAGCCTGGGCAAGAAATCGGGCAGCTGGAAGGGCTGCTAAAAATACTACGGATTGGATATACCGATACAACGCCCTGGATGTGGTAACTTAATCAGCGTAAAAAAAGAGAGGAACCAGATGAATAAAATAGAAGGACTGCATCATATTGCAATCTGCACCAGTGACATGAAAGGGCAGATCGAATTCTTTACAGAAAAGTTGGGGATGGAACTACAAGCACTTTACTGGATGCACGGTGTTGAAAACACGTTTCACGGGTTTCTCCGATTAAACGATGAAAGCTCAATCGCACTGGTACATAACCCGGATATTGACCAGATCCCGGTAGAACTTGGGAAAACCCATGCCGGTAATCCAGGAGCTCCATGTTCAAGAGGCACCATGCAGCATCTTGCATTCAAGGTGGACAATCACGAGGAACTGATGGCTATGCGGGATCGCCTGCGCTCCAAAGGTGTACCTGTTATGGGACCCATGGATCACGGTATGTGTGTCTCAATTTATTTTGCTGGGCTGGAGAATCTTGCGCTGGAATTGTCTTACTCACTTGAGCCCATCAACGCTGAGGCCTGGTGCGATCCTGAAGTGGTTGCATTGTGTGGCATCAGTGAGGAAGAACTCGCAAAATTTAAAATCTCCAGCCAATATGAAGATCAAGGCGGCGCGGTGCTACAACCCCCCGCCGACGGACTAGGCCCTCACATGACCAACTACGGTAAGGGATCGTACAAGGAAAGAATCGAAATTCCCGACGAAGTTATCTGGGCCAACAGCGAAAACCAACCCCCGGTCAAAGTTGCATAATCATCCTGAGCAACCGGGGTCATGCTTGACCTTAATTACCAGTCATCCTGAGAGACCGGGCCGTGCCAGGTGTGGTTCGCGCACAACCCGAAGGATCTCGTTTTTACCCATCATTTCAGCCATCCTCTTACTGCTCACACTACCCTATTCCCTCGCAAAAACCGTCGCATTTACAGAAGTAAACGTAGTTTCAATGCAGGACGAGCGTATCACCAAAAACCAGACAGTGCTGATATCCGGCGATCGTATACATTCCATCGGTCCCACTATCGAGATCCCCAGAAATACCACCGTGATACACGCCAAAGGTAAATACCTGATGCCGGGTTTATCGGAAATGCATGGCCATACACCGGTTCCTGACGGTGATGCAGAATCACAGTTCGTAGCAGACATGATGTTTCTGTATGTCGCCAACGGTGTTACTACGGTGCGCGGCATGTTGGGAGCTCCCGGACAGTTGCATCTAAAATCACTGATCGAGGATGGCGAACTAATCGGACCGACCTTGTACCTGGCAGGCCCGAGTTTCTCAGGCAGGACAGTATCATCAGAAGCACAGGCGGTTGTCAGGGTAGAGCAGCAGGTCGCATCGGGTTGGGATCTCCTTAAGGTTCACCCCGGACTCACTCGTGCACAGTATGATGCCATGGCTAGTGCGGCGCACAGGCTGGGGATCAGGTTTGGTGGCCATGTGCCGGAAGCGGTTGGCCTGGTCCACGCCATCAAAATGGGTCAGCACACATTTGATCACATTGATGGATACCTGCAACAGCTAAACTTCCCGGAAGAATCCGTTGACGAGCTAAAGCTGGAGAAACTCGTGGCATTAAGTCACGATGCGAGAGTGTGGGTTATTCCGACGTTGGTGTTATGGGATCATGTAATAGGCCTTGGCAATGCGGATATCAAAATGCGGTGGCCTGAAAACGATTACTGGCCAAAACAACAGGTTGACCGCTGGTATCAAGCATTAAAGCGGCGCAATGCAAGCGGCTCGCTGGATAAAAAACAACGATACTCTGATATGAGAAGCCGTGTGCTTCTAGCGTTGCATAAGGGTGGAGTAGGTATCCTGATGGGAACTGACTCGCCGCAGATATTCAGTGTGCCGGGGTTTTCAATTCATCGTGAAATGGCGGCCATGCGCGAAGCAGGCATGTCCGCCTATGAAGTATTGGTTTCAGGTACTCGCAATATCTCAGACTATCTCCAGGGAACTCACGCCCTGGGGGTTATTGCACCAGGCCATCAGGCCGACCTGATACTGGTACATGAAAACCCCATGCAGAACTTGTCAACTATAGAACACAGACTTGGTGTGATGGTCCGTGGAAAATGGATTGCCGCGGAGGAAATAGAGCATCGATTGCAGATGATTAAGACAAGGATGAGTCGCTAACGCTGTTTCTCACGATAATCCTTTGCAACATAAACAGGTACGTCTATCGGTTCGAGGGGCGGCTTTCCGGCAATGATGTCGGCTGCTTTTTCAGCCAGCATTATTGTGGGTGCGTTGAGATTACCACTCACGATGGAAGGCATGATTGATGAATCGACGATGCGTAAACCATCCAGGCCATGCAGGTTGCAGTTGTTATCGACCACGGACAGATCGTCGCTACCCATCTTGCAGCTGCAGGATGCGTGGTACGCAGACTCAACTGCGCCGCGTAAATAAGTATCTAAGTCAGCATCACTCTGCACGTTGGCACCGGGAGAGAGTTCCGCACCGCGATAGGGAGCAAAAGATTGTTGCTCAAATATTTCTCTCGTCAGGCGCACCGCGGCCCTGAAGTCTTCCCAGTCTTCGGGTTGCGACATGTAATTGAAACAGATCGCTGGTGCATCATTAGGATTCGCCGAACGCAGCCTTACCCAACCCTTGCTCTGGGAACGGATAGGTCCGACATGTGCCTGGAAACCGTGGGATTTACTGGGATTTGTACCGTCATATCGTACCGCCATTGGGAAGAAGTGGTACTGCAGGTTGGGATGTTCCACACCGGCGCGACTACGGATAAACCCCCCAGCCTCGAACTGATTGCTGGCTCCTAACCCTTTTCTGGTGAATAACCATTGCGCGCCAATGAGCACCTTGCCAGGTAGGTTGTAGTACTTGTAAATCGATACTGGCTTCAGGCATTCCATCTGGACGCAAATTTCCAGATGATCCTGCAGATTCCGCCCGACGCCCGGTAAATGGTGAGTCGGCGTAATGCCCACCTCATTAAGATGGTCGGATGCTCCGATACCCGACAACATCAACAACTTTGGATTGTTAATTGGCCCACCGCACAAAATGACTTCATAATTAGCAAAGGCCTTGTGGCTGCGATTTTTTTGGAAAAACTCCAGGCCCCGTATTTGTCGTCCTGTCCGGATTAGGCGATTAGCCTGCGCTCGAGTCAATACAATGAGGTTTGGTCGTTTAATGACTGGCTTCAAATAACTGACCGACGTGGAATTACGCATCCCTTTATACGTGGTTCGGTCCATGGGACCAAAACCTTCCTGCTGGTAGCCGTTCATGTCGGCGGTGTAAGGGTAGCCTGCTTCGCGCGCAGAGTTGATGAAAGCGCGGGGAAGTGGATTTTCTCCGCCCCTCGCTATTTGCAGTGGCCCGGAATCACCGTGGTACTCATCGCCTCCACCCTCTCTGGTTGCAGACTTTTTGAAATAAGGCAGGCAATGACGGTAATCCCAGCTTACAAGTGTTGCGTCTTCCCTGGCCCAGCGATCATAGTCCAGCGCATGACCTCGGATATAGACCATGCCGTTTATCGTTGAGGAACCACCCAGGACTCTGCCGCGCGGGCAGTGCATGATTCGGTCCCCGAGATGCGGTTCAGGCTCGGTGTAATAATCCCAATTGTAGCGGCTGCCGCTCATGGGATAGGCGAGCGCTGCCGGCATGTGAATTCTCCAATCCCAGAAAGGATCAACGCCACCAGCCTCGAGTAGGAGCACAGTAGTATCGGGATCCTCGGAGAGCCGATTGGCGAGGACGCAGCCCGCTGACCCTGCGCCGACAATCACATAGTCAAACTCCAGCAAACGGCCCCTCACCCTTAACAAAGTGACAAACCTCGGTACCACTGGAAACCAGGCTTACTCGAAAAACCACATCATTGGGTTGATGGAAGTCCAGGGTTTGCTGTTCATCGTAGTCCAGTAGCTGTGACACCATGACGCGACCGATCATGCCATGGGAAATAATGGCGATGTTTTTCTCGTCTCGAGCCTGTATTTCTTCAAGAAACGGAATAGCACGAGCGAACATATCGGGATAGTTCTCACAGTTGGGTCCACGATAGTTAAACCGATCTGCCTGCAAGGCTTGCCACTCATCAGCCCATTTAACACTGACTTCTTCGTACATTTGCCCGCTCCAATCGCCACAATCCCATTCCATGATCCGGTCGTCGTAGCTAGGCGTTAATTTGAGGTGGCGGTTGATGATCTCTGCGGTCTGCCGGGTACGATCCAGGGGAGATACAAACATGGTTTCGATATTGAGGCTCGACAGGAGCTTGCCATTCACCTCCGCCTGTTGCTTACCGACTTCACTGAGATCTGAATTCCACTGCCCCTGCATTCGCCGTATAGCATTCCACTCCGTCTGACCGTGGCGAACAAAATACAACTGTTTCAATATTGATTCCCTTTACTACATAGACCCAACCTACGTCACACCGGCATCCTGACCTCCCGGCTTCCCGGCCGTACGTCACGCCAGACCTGCGTCATGAAGGGCTAACGTCATGTCGGCGGAACGACCGGGTCGCGCAGACGTTTCGGCTCGATCCGGTATCCAGTATCCAGTATTCACGAAAGTTAAGCATGTTTACCAACCCCGGGACAAATCTACTGAAAGATCCCTGCCTGCGCAGGGATGATGATAAAAACCTTGTGGAACAGGTCTTGGTGGCTAAAACGTATAGAATAAGATGAAAATTCATATCATCTTGTAGACAGTGAATCCAACCAGGAAAAATATCGCCATATTGTTGTGCCTTGCCATCACAATGATTGGCTGCGCAAGTCAGGAGGAATTCACCCGGGAAAGCCCTGACCCGGTTAGTTTTTCCGGCTCCTGGGAGCTCGATTATGAGCTGAGCGAAAACCCCAACGACAAGCTTCGTTTTCTCTATGAAGTCACGAGAAGCCAGCTGCAACAGCAGCAGGCCGTGCAAAAGGACATGGTAAGGAGTGGCAGGATGCCCTCCACACCGGTCAGTACCGCGGTGCTAAATTCACTGCAAGGTGTCATTAATCTCGGCAGATTAACTGAAATGATTTCCCGCTCCACAGTCCTCAATATTGAGCAAACTCTGGATAGTATTGTGGTGCAAAGGGACGGTGATTTTGCCCTTACCTGTGAGTTTTTTGCCGATCGTCAATCGGCTAGCACACTTGGCCACGAAACATGCGGCTGGCAGGAGAACCAGCTTGTGTTTGAAGTTTCTCTACCGGAAGGACTTACCGTTAACCACCGCCTGGTACTGTCTGGAAATGGTAAGCGACTTAATGTCGCAACGACGGTAAGTTCGTCCACAATCAATCAACTGTTCACCCTGAACAGGGTGTACATGCCGTTCGAACCCGGCAAGGGGATGTATGAATGTGAGTACACCCTGGCGAAGAAAAAGACCTGCAGGTTGGGCTCATCGGAATAAAGGCAATGCAGCTGTACCTCCGAAAAATTTCCTTCATGGCGGGTCTACTGGTAATCACTTCCTGCGCCGCACCGCCGGTAATAGAGCAGAAGCCTGAAACGATCGATCTCATCAAGGCGGGCGTACCTCAAAATCCCGCGCTGAATATCAGCGTCGTCGTTTTCGACAAAGGTTTAACCAGTAATCAGCAGAGTATAGGTGCGAAGGTGTTTGCGCCGCTTCGAACAGCCGAGGCTGATTACCTGCCGTTTACCCTTCGGGAGACACTTGTTGAATCAGGGCACTGGGGGGCGGTACGTGTTCTACCGGAAGTTGACCCGACTGCTGAAGTCCTTGTGACAGCCGAGATCCTGTCATCCAATGGCGTTGAATTAAAGTTGCATGTGCGTGCGACCGATAGCACCGGTCGAATCTGGCTGGACCAGGAATATTCAGACTGGGCCACTGATCATGCCTACGAATTCGATGAAGAAAATCTTGTGGAACCGTTCCAGGACCTTTTCAACAAAGTCGCCAAAGATATGTATATGGTGCGCGAGAATCTCGCGGAGTTCGAGTTGTCCCATGTTCTCGATACCGCCACGTTGCGATATGCACTTGCCCTTTCCCCTCAGGCCTTTGGTGAATATATAACAGCTACTGACGATGGCTTAATCCAGATGTCCGGATTGCCAGCAAGAGACGATGCCATGTATGTGAGAGTGAATAAAATTCGCGAAAGTGAGTACGCCTTTATTGATACGGTTGACGAACAATTTGAAAACTTTTACAAAAAGATGCGCCTGACCTACGCCTACTGGCGACGCTATAGCTATGAACTGATCGAATACAGTAAAAAAATTGAACAGTCAGGTTCGATTGGAGCGCGGTCCCGGGAAGGTAGTTGGACATCCATGGAGAATGTCTACAAAACCTATAAAGAATCGAAAATGAATGAAGATTCCTTAAGGGAAATGGCGGCTTCTTTCGATAACGAAATCAGCCCGACGGTAACGGAACTCGAAGGGACAGTGATCAGGCTAAATGGCTCACTGCAGGCACAATACGAAGAGTGGCGTCGACTGTTGCAGGAGATCTATGCCACAGAGAGAGGCTCATGACCTATTCGAAAAGAGTCCCGCCTGATGATGCGGTCAAAACAAATGGCTCTTTCAGCCCCTCGCGAGCCAGCGTCAGGATTGTACTACTGGGATAGTCCCTCTGCATTTTGATAACTTGCTCATAAAGACCTTTGGCTGCGTTTCTTCGTTCCAGCAGGTCGCTTATCTGGGCGTGGGTGAGAACGAACCACGCCTTCCCCCAGGAAGGAAAAGAGACTTGCCGATCAATTTTAGTAAATGCTGAAACCGCATTTTTGGCTTCCTTCAGTTCGAGAAAAGCCCGGGTAGTCCATAGCCTGGCAAGATCAACATCCACCGGGTCCCGCTCATATTGTTTCTCCGTCGAGATAAAAACATCCGCGACTTCCAGTGATTGTGCATAGTGTCCTTCTACTCCCAGCTGAGAAATGTAGCGAAGTTGGAAGCGGCTGTTTTCAGGATAAGAAGCAACAAGCTCTTTCAGTAACACCGTACCCGTCAGCCTTTCCTTGTCATCGCCTCTTGTTAGTAAGCCAGCGTAAAGATACTTGGCGACGTCTTTGAAAAATTCTCCCTGCTCCGTCACCTCTTTTATATAGGGTAGGCTTTTACTTGAGTTGCCAGTGGGTATGAACCAGAGAAATCTGCTAAATGCTTTTATAAAAGTTGGAAGGTTATCGGCATAAAAGTAAGCAATTCCAAGATGCATTTTGGCATCTGTCAGGGTCGGATTGATTTTGAGTGCATGCTCAAGATTTGCAATGGCATTTGAACCATTGGTACCGGCGCGATAGTAGTTGCCGCGGAGGGCGTGAAGATAGGACAGGGCGAAGTGGGCCTGGCCACAATGATAGTAGGCGCGATAGTCTTCATGGTTTGATTCAATCTGCCCACTACAGATCGATAGTGTTTTTTCCGCATCGGCCAGGATCTCTTTATCAAAATATGTTTGTTGGTCATCCCAGGAGAGTTTCGTTACCATGGTGTTCAGGTTGAATGTATAGCCGATACTCTGCTCGGGAAAGGTTTGTTTTAACTGCCTGGATACTCGATCCGCCCCTGAAAAGTCCCCCCTCAACCGGAGATGTGTCCCCTCCTCCTTCAGAGAGGCAATTGCTGCGCACACGTCCTCCGGACCGGCATGTACCTGAATTGCTCCTGATAGCATCACCAAAATTGATATTAGCGTAAGCCGCAAGCTACTTTGCCCACCCTGCTTCATATTTGGCGCTCATTCTAGGACCCTTTATACGCAGATGTTTGATCTTCCAGACGCCATCGACCTTCTCGTAGTCTTCACGGTAACGAGCTGCCTGCCACATCGCCTGGTTGTCTTCATAAAACGTAAAGGGACCGAAGAAGTACCAGATGCCAGTGGCGCTGGTCCCGTCAATCTCAATGATTGGATTGAGCACCATGTGTTGTGAATAGCTGATCATGCGCTGAAAGTTCTGGAACAATCCCTTTATCTCCTCATGTCCCCGCGCGTCGCCGATGCCGCGACCTTCCCAGATACCATCTTCGGTGAAGATGGAAGTTATTCGTTCAGGATTATGATCATCGTCACAAATCTCGCAATAGCGAGCCTTCAATTGCTTTATTGCTTCGAGGTCTTCGAGGCGTGTGATTCGGTTTTCTAGTTCAGACAGTTCCATGGGAAGTGCTCCGAGAGGATGGAAACCCTATGGTAGTTAGTTCCTGTAAAGAAATCGACGAACTCAATTAAACGTTAGGAACTAACCTCTTCGACGCCTGAATCTGGACAGGAACTAGTTAGTTCCTGTAAAGAAATCGACGAACTCGATTAAACGTTAGGAGCTAACCTCTTCGACGTTTGAATCTGGACAGGAACTAGTTAGTTCCTGTTAAAACACCAATGTGAACCTTGCGCCTCCGCCTTCATTATTGGCGAAAGTGATTGTGCCGCGATGAGCAATCATAACCTGGCGGCTGAGCGCCAGACCCACGCCGCTGCCTTCGCGCCGGGTCGTGTAGAAAGGCACGAATATTCGCGAAGCAATATCATCCGGGATTCCGGGGCCATTGTCCGAAACTTCAAGGGTTATGTGGCCACGTTGGTTCAGTCTCGCGGACAAGGCAACTTGACCATGTTCTGTGTCTATTAGTGCGTGTTCACAGTTTTGCAGCAGGTTGATAAGTACCTGTTCTACCATTTGCCTGTCGGCAAAGACATCAAGCTCACTTGGATCAACGTTAGTGATAAGCGCCAGCCCCTTACCCAGCCAATCTGATGTCGTCATGCGTGTCACGTCCGTGAACAGATCGCCTAATTTGAAGCGAGTTTTCTCGGGTTCAGGTAAACGGGTCAGTTGTCGATAACTGGATACGAAATTCATTAAACCATCAGATCGGCGGGCGACGGTGTTGACAGCGTCTTTAACATCCTTGAGTTCCCCGACAATTTCTGTCTCCTCAATCTTGTCGCTGACATCATCGAGCAGATCTACTGCAGTTTTTGCCAACGATGCCACTGGGGTGATTGAATTCATTATCTCGTGGGTCAGCACCCTGACCAGATCCTGCCAGGCGCTTAATTGCATACCATCCAGTTCACTCTGGATGTTCTGCAGGCTGATCAGGCGTTCCGTATCACTGGCCATAGTAATTTCACTTGCAGAGATAGTGAGATGTTGTTCCATATTGTCCACCCGGAAGATGACAAGTCGTGTTTCCCCGGGTTGTATTGAGCTGACCTGCTTTAGAAAATCTGCGCCAAATTGTTCCAGGTCAGATAGCCTTGTTACCCAGGCAATGCCAAACAAACGTCTGGCGGAATTGTTCCAGAGAGTGACCTGACTATTGGAGTGAACCGAAATCAGTGGAACTGGTACATGTTCCAGCAAAGCATTCAGGTGACGCAACTCACTCTCTTGCTGTTTCCTATCTTCCCGGAAACGATCGAGAATGTGGGTGAATGTAATGCCCAGTTCAGCAAAACCAGCACCTATATCCCGGAATTGAAATCGCTGTCCAAAATCGGCATAGCGTGCGGCGTCGAGAAAACGCGATAGCTCCTGGTTGGTTTTTGATACAAATCCGACCACTTCGAAAGTGAGTCCGATGACGATGGCAATTCCCAGCAGTGTCGCGGCATGATAGCCAGGCGTTATGATCAGGAAGCCCACTACTGCCATTGTTGCTAAAATAAAGACCAGGCGTACCGTCAGCAGCGCTCCGAATCGACTAAAGCCCATTCTGTATCCGGTAAAGAACGTTGCGGCTCTGGGCGTTTTGTTCAGATACCATGTTTCTCCATCCTTCTATACAGAGCGGCCCGGGTTAGGCCCAATTCCCTGGCCGCATGACTGATGTTGTAGCGACTTCTGTTCAGTGCTTGTTGGATGGCACGCTTTTCAAGTCTCTCAAGATTGAGCTCCGCATCCAGCTTATCGTCTTGCTGATTTTTATCGGAGTGAGTGCTTGTAACGCCTTCCTTGTCGATTTGAAGATCTGCTGCCTCAAATTTCTTACTTTCAGAGAGAATGACCGCGCGCTCAATAGCATGTCGCAACGCCCTGATATTCCCAGGCCAGTGATAGTCAACCATCGCCTGCATGGCTGAGTCTGAAAATGCCTTCGGATCCCGACCGTATTTTCGACAGTAAAGGTCAGCATAGTATTCCGCGATGGTCGGGATATCGTCCCTGCGTTCCCGAAGGGGTGGCAGTGGACTTTCGAGTGTGTTTAGCCTGAACAGCAGGTCCTGCCTAAAGACATTTTCGTTGACGAGTTGGCTCTTCGGCAAATTTGTGGCGGTGATCACCCTGACATCAATATCCAGTGGTTTTGTCGCCCCCACTGGAGAAACTTGTCTCTGTTCAAGAACAGATAGCAATATAGCCTGCAGATGCAACGGCAAGTTACCTATTTCATCAAGGAACAGGGTGCCGCCGTTAGCTGCTTGCAAGCGTCCAATTTTGTCGTTGGTCGCATCGGTGAAGGAACCCTTTTTATGGCCAAATACTTCTGATTCAAACAGGGATTCAGTGACAGCGCCCAGGTCGACAGACATGAACACCTTATCCCGGCGGGACGATTGTTGGTGCAAAGCCCTGGCTGCTAATTCCTTGCCCGTTCCATTTTCTCCCAGTATGAGGACATTAGCATCGGTAGGCGCTGCCCGCTTTATCATGCTATGAACTAAATTCATCGCGACAGAGTCACCAAGCATGGGTTGTTTGGACGCGCTCGCGACTTCTACCAGGGCAATGTTGGTTTGCTTTAGCTTTTCTGCTTCGGAACGCGATTGCCTGAGTTTGACGCTGGCGGACAAGGTAGCGACTACTTTTTCGTTTTGCCAGGGTTTGGAGATGAAGTCAGTTGCACCCATTTTCATTGCTTCTACGGCAACATCAACGCCACCATGAGCCGTGATAAGAACGACCACAGCGTCGTCGTCTATTAGCAGAATTTCCTTTAACCAATAGAATCCTTCGGCGCCACCTGATTCACCTGGACCAAAATTCATATCCAGCAGGATGGCCGCATAAGATGTTTTTTCCATCAAGCCGGGTATGTCCGCCGGGTCAGTACAGGTATCAACCTTTCGATAGTGGCGCTTCAACAGCAGTTTTCCGGCGATCAAGATGTCTTCATCGTCGTCAACGATAAGAATGGTGCCTTCCTGCGTTGCCATATTGAATGTATCCACACAAACCCTGCTTACTGTTCGATATCGTACATTAGGTGTTCAGTTTCGGACAGCAATATCTGTCCGATACCGGACGCTCATTCACTGATAATTAATAAATTCAATGGCTTATAGGTCTGGCACAGTGCTTGCAGACTTCAGATGGCAGATGAATGAAAGTCTCAACTCTAATCGAAGACGAAATGAAAGTGATAAGCCAAACCGGTAACGCAGCCAAGCCTGTCTCAATCAAGGGTTCCATGTCTGGCGAAGGTATGGATCGTCCGATCGAGAAAAACAAGCTGCCTGTTAAGAATCTCGCCGTCGGGGCTGTCGTTGTGATCATTGTCGCCACTATGAGCGCCTACCTTTTTGACCAGGGCAGAGGGCGTTCTCTGGTTATCGAAAATAATCGCATCGTAATTTCTCCCGTAAGGGAAGGAATGTTTGAAGATTTCATTCCGATCCGCGGACGGGTAACACCCAGGAAGACAGTTTTTCTGGACATGATTGAAGGCGGGCAGGTGAATGAAAAGCTGGTGGAAGATGGTGCGATGGTCAAAAAAGGTGAGTTGATCGTGATTCTGAACAATACATCCTTGCAACTGGAGGTCACTCGCAACGAGGCAATGGTGACTGAGCAGTTGAACAACATGCGCACCATAGAATTGCAGTTAGAACAAAATCGTTTACTACACAAACGCAACCTTGTTGAACTGAATTACGAGATTAAGCGCCTGAATCGTCAGGTAGATCGTTTATCAAATCTGGACGACGCCGGTGTGGCAATCAAAAGTCAATTGGAAGATGCCCGGGACGAACTAGAGTACTACGAGAATCGTCGATTTGTGACGTTGGAAAGTCAGGAAACCGACAGCCGCATGCAGGAAACGCAGCTGGCATTCCTGCAAAAATCAGGTGCCCAGTTGGAGCAGAGCCTGGATTTGGGGCGAAAGAATCTGGACGCACTCAACGTTCGTGCACCGGTGGGTGGCATACTTTCTGGACTTGATGTTGAAGTCGGCCAGAGTATTCAACGAGGCGGGCGTCTTGGTCAAATTGATGATCCGGATAGCTTCAAATTACGTGCCAATATCGATGAATTCTATTTAGGCAGGGTAGATCTAGGGCAGCGCGCACACTTTGACAAGGATGGCGCACGATTTGAGCTCACCATCGGCAAAATATACCCCCAGGTAAACAATGGGCAGTTTGAAATTGATCTGTTGTTTAACAGTGACGAGCCCCAGGGCATTCGTCGCGGACAGACTATTCAGGCAAAACTGACATTGGGTGATTCGAGCAGCGCTACTCTTATCCCCAATGGCGCTTTTTACCAGGACACTGGCGGCAATTGGATGTTTGTCGTCAGTGATGATGGAAGTGAAGCGATTAAACGAAACGTGAGACTTGGAAGACGAAACTCGCGATATATTGAAGTACTTGATGGTCTTGAAGTAGGCGAAGAGGTTGTAACCAGTCCCTACTCAAGTTTCAAGGAAATGGATCGTCTTAAGATAACTGAAAACTAGTGTCATTCCGATATGTCGGACCGCTGCGAAAGCAGGGAGCTAAGGCGGCCCGACAGGAATCCACCTATAAAAGGAAAGAAGAGCATGTTGAAACTGCATAACCTATCAAAAATATACCGCACCGATGAAGTTGAAACTATTGCACTCGATACAGTGAATATTGAGATCGAATCGGGTGAATTCGTCGCCATCATGGGACCGTCAGGCTGTGGCAAGTCGACCTTGCTGAATATCATCGGCATGCTCGATACAACTACCTCGGGTAAATACGTTTTTCTCGATGAGGACGTGTCAGATTATTCGGAATCACAGCTCAGCAATCTTCGAAAACACAATATCGGCTTTATCTTTCAGTCGTTCAACCTGATTGATGAGCTCACCGTTGCAGAAAATATAGAGCTGGCACTGTTGTATCACAACATCCCGGCTAAAAAACGCCAGGAAAGAGTCGCCAGTATTATGGATAAGGTCGGTATCACACACCGCGCCAAACATATGCCAAGTCAACTCTCCGGGGGGCAGCAACAACGTGTTGCAGTCGCCCGTGCGGTAGTAGGCAATCAGGGATTAATCCTTGCCGATGAACCGACTGGAAACCTCGATAGTGCCCATGGCCAGGAAGTGATGGAAATGCTTCAGGGGTTAAATGAGGAAGGCACCACGATTGTCATGGTGACTCACAGTCCCTCTCATTCCGATTATGCCAGGCGAACCATCAATCTGTTTGATGGGCATGTAGTGACGGAAAACCTGCGTGCAGTTGTTTAATCGGCGAAGGAGATCATCATGGTAAGAAGTTATCTCGTCATCGCGTGGCGCCAGATACTTAAAAACAAGTTGTATGCCGCTATCAATATTCTCGGGCTTGTCGTTGGACTCGCGGTGTACATTTTTGGTTCCCTGCTTGTGACTTACGAGCGAAGTCATGACACTTTTTACAAGAATTCTGACCGTATATTTACTGCGGGATCCATCTTTTCAGCATCGGCCAATATCGGTGTTGGGGAGACCGATGGCATCTATACTGCGTTTGGGCCGTTGATCATTTCTGATGTTCCGGAGTTGGAGGAAGTCGCGCGCACGGTGCGCGCTGAGTTCCTGATGTCGATTGATGACGATCACTATTATCAGCATATTCGATTTGCCGATCCTTCTTTTCTGAAGATATTCGATTTTGACTATTTAGAAGGAGATAGCCGCGCTCTCGATGACCCTTC
Source organism: Gammaproteobacteria bacterium (assembly GCA_027292925.1). GTDB lineage: Bacteria > Pseudomonadota > Gammaproteobacteria > Pseudomonadales > Azotimanducaceae. The sequence goes on along the minus strand of JAPUGI010000359.1, from coordinate 8,578 downwards.
CGGCATCTTATTGACCAGGAGCAGTGCGACAAAATTCTTTGGTAGCGGCGCAGCGCTGGGACGAACTATTACCCTGGATCATGATGTGAGCTTGCATGTCACGGCAGTGATTGCTGATCTTCCCCCTAATACACATTTCAACTCTTCTCTCGTCGGTGGTCGCGGTGACTTTGAGGTTGTCGCACCGATTGCTGCTTTGCATCGCGCGTCAGAATACGATCTGGCGGGTAATTTCAACAACCTTTCTTTAGGCGACTTTACCTACATGCTGTTACCCGTGGATAAGTCCCGCGAGTGGTTGCAGGCAAAAATAGATGGCGTATATGAGAGTCATTTCCCTGAGGACAGCAAAGAATTTATCACTGGCTTAAAGGTTCGACCCCTGGTTGAGGCCAATACAATTATTTGGGATCAAGTGGGCATGCCGATGCTGGATTCCATTCGAATGCTGGCGTTCCTGGTGCTTGTCGTTGCAATCGTTAACTATACCAACCTGGCTACTGCACAGTCCCTGGGGCGTGCCAGGGAGGTGGGATTACGGAAAACCATGGGAGCGGCACGGGGCCAGCTGTTAGCGCAGTTCATGGTGGAAAGTCTTTGCATTGCCACGATCTCGATGCTGATTGCATTAGCGCTGCTTGAGATCATCGTGCCCGTTTTCAATACCTCCGTTGGCCGTGGGTTAGTGATTGACTACACGGTGACGTTGCCCTGGTTGATGTTTACAGCAGTGGCGGTTGGACTCATCGCGGGTGCTTATCCGGCGTACCTCATTACACGAACCTCCCCGATTGACGCACTTCGGGATGGTGGTGCCAAAGGTATTAAAGGCAGCCTGTTTCGCAGCATTATGCTGGGATTGCAATTCTCCATTTCGATTTTTATGTTGGCCATGGTGCTCATCGTTTATTTTCAGAACGAAAAGGTAGAAAGCGCCAGTAATATCTACCCCAGATCTCAAATTATTGCGCTTAAAAGACTGGATGTGGAAAGCATACAGGCACGTATGGATACCTTACGCAACGAACTGGCAGCCCTGCCTGGCGTTGAAAACGTCAGTTTTTCCAGTCAGGTGCCCTTCCTGCAAAACAATTCAGCATTTGGTGCAGGTCCTGTACAAGGCGATGAAGATTCATCCTTTATATTGACCCAAGTGATAATTGATCAGCACTTTCTAGACACCTATGACATTCCGCTACTCGTGGGCCGCAATATATCCTCTGAAATTTCCGCTGACACGGTGCGCGAAGGTGTACTGGCAGCCAATGTCATCGTCAACGAACTGGCACTTACAAGACTTGGCTTTTCCTCGCCCGGTGATGCACTGAACCAGGTGTTTTATGACTTCCCTGATGAGCGGGAGCCCCGGGCTTATACCATCGTCGGCATCACGCCAGACCAGAATTTCATGGGGTTTCACAACTCCATCAAACCGACAGTATTCATGACGGTCCCGGACGATTTGCGGTTTGCATCGATCAGGGTGAAAGGTGCAGGGATGGCGGATACGCTCACCAGAATTGAATCAGTCTGGGATGACTTGAATCCTGAATATCCGATGCAGAGTGAATTTCTGGATGAAACTTTCGGCAAGGTGTTCAAGATCTATGGTGCCATGACTTTTGTCTTAGGTGGCTTCGCTTTTGTTGCATTGATGCTAAGCCTGATTGGGCTATTTGGCCTTGCTGCATTTATGGCAGAAAGCCGCACCAAGGAAATTGGCATTCGCAAAGTCATGGGTGCCAGTATGGCGCAAATTGTACGCTTGCTGATCTGGCAGTTTTCAAGGCCAGTGTTGTGGGCACTATTGGTTGCGTTGCCGCTTTCCTATTTCGCCTCCAGCACGTACCTGAACTTTTTTGCTGACAGACTAACCATGCCAGCGGGTATCGTCGCTATCGCGGGCGTATTAGCTGTCGTCTTTAGTTGGGCAATAGTTGCCATACACGCGACCAAGATCGCCCGCGCCAATCCGATAAAAGCACTGCGCTACGAATAGCGGAAACAACTATGGTCAAGAACTATGATTAAGAACTATCTGTTAACTGCCTGGCGGCACATCATCAGCAACCGGTTGTTCTCGGTCATCAACATATTTGGCCTGTCCGTAGGCTTGATGAGCTGTATCCTGATTTTGATCTACGTCCGGGACGAAATTTCCTACGACAAGTGGATAACAGATGGAGATAGTGTGGTGCGCATGCACACCGCATATTACTCCCCGGATCGTCCGCCTTTCCTGACCATCAGGGCAGCCGGAAAAATGATGGAAGCCATCAGGGATTTTGCCCCTGAGCAGGTCGAATCTGGTGTTCGCCTGCTGCAAGTGGGGACCACCATCATCAATGACGATAATGTGTTCAATGAAAGTGTGATGTTTGCTGATGGTTCGTTTTTCGAACTGTTCGATCTTCCGTACCTATATGGCTCACCCGAAACTTCATTTGAAAAACCACTGGATCTGGTGATAACTGAAGAAGTGGCGCAGAAATATTTCGGCAGATTAGATGTCGTGGGGGAATCACTTACAGTGTGCTGTCTGCAGGGTGAGCAATTCGATGTTCAGGTCACCGGTGTGATCAGGAACCTGCCGGAGAATACACACCTGGATATTGATTTCCTGGCTTTTCTGGAACCCAGCATGTTTGATTTCGCGCCCAATATGTTGAATACCTGGACCAGCGTCAATACCTACACTTATTTCAAGCTTAAGCCGGGCTCGACGGCTGAGAGCCTAAAACAGCGGATAGACTACTGGCTTGATAACGAAAGTCCACTTAGGGAAATGGTACCTGAGGATGTGATTCCATCGGAAATGCTGAAGCTAAAGTTCATGGCGATGCCTGATCTTCATTTGTATGCAAGGATAGATGCAGGCAACCTTGGCGACATGAAGCCACTGGGTGACATCAACATGGTCTATACCTTTGTTGGTATTGCCATGCTGATTTTGCTGATTGCATCGGTCAATTTCATGAACCTGTCAACTGCGCGAGCTTCCAGCCGCGCTCGTGAAGTTGCGCTGCGTAAGGTCATGGGTGCAACCCGGGCACAGGTTGCATTTCAGTTTCTGGGTGAAGCGATTGCGGTCGCGGTGCTGTCACTACTATTTGCTTTGGTTGCTGTCGAACTGGTATTGCCGTTTTACAACGAAGCAATTGACCGGGAGTTAACGCTCGTCCTGATAGATGATCTGCCACTATTGCTGAGCCTTCTGGCCGTGGCTGTCCTGGTAGGCGTTATATCCGGCTCGTATCCCGCGGTTTACCTGTCGAGGTTCCTGCCAGCGAGAATCCTGAACTCGAATCAATCAAGCGAAAGCGGTGGCCAGGGAAATATACGTTCGCTGCTGGTCGTGTTCCAGTTTGCCGTCTCGATTGGTTTAGCTGTATGTACAGTCGTGATTTATGCCCAGACTCTGTATGCGAGAAACATGGATGTAGGGTATTCATACGATAATAAAATGATACTAAACGGGCTTGGCAGTAGCAGTGCCCGGGATCAGCAAGAGGCAATCCTCAACGAGCTGGCAACTATCCCAGGCGTTAAAAGTGTCGTCTTGTCTTCGGAAGCACCGAGTCAGGACAATGAAAACAACACCGGATTCCGGTTGCTTGATGGATCAGGGACGGGTATCTCCGACGGCGTGATACTAAATTACTATACAACGGGATACGGATTCTTCGAGTCTTATAATATGAAGTTGCTGGCGGGTAGAACTTTTGATGAGCAGTTCGGTACTGATGCGATCCAGGCTATCCCGGATGATGAGGATCGTATAGGCAACGCCAGCATTGTGATCAATGAATCCGCGGTGCGCAGATTGGGTCTAAATTCTCCCGATGAAGCCATCGGCAAGATACTCCGGGCTGATGTTTTTCAGGCGGGAACCCATGATTTAAAGATCGTCGGAGTCTCCGAAGACGTGTACTTTCGCTCCATCAAGTTCGGCATTCGTCCAAGCGTATTTTTCAACGATCCCGGGAGGGTCAGGATTGCCACAATCAGTTTCGAGACCGATGACATCCCGCAACTCGTTTCAAATGTAGAAAAAGTATGGAAAAAGATGATGCCCATGTCTCCGGTGAGTCACCAATTTCTCAATGACATGATTCGTGCCCAGTATCAGGATGAAGAAAACCAGGCAAAGTTGTTTGCGGTGTTTGCAACACTCGCTGTCGTAATCGCGTGTTTAGGGCTTTACGGTCTTGCCTCCTTTACCGCGGAACGGCGGACAAAGGAAATCGGCATTAGGAAGGTCATGGGTGCCCGGGTCCGCGACATTGTAACCTTGTTGGTATGGCAATTCTCTATTCCTGTTCTGATCGCCAATGTGATTGCCTGGCCGACCTCCTGGTTCCTGATGAGCGGTTGGCTGGAAGGTTTCTCCTACAGGATTGATTCGAGTTATATTCTTGGTGCATCTATCGTTGCTGGTGCCGGTGCTTTAATTATTGCCTGGCTAACCGTTGCCAGCAGGGCAATAAAAGTTGCCGGTGCGAATCCGGTGAATGCGCTACGCTATGAGTAAGAATTACGCTGGCTGTTGACTGGAATTTCACATGCAGCGCGGTTACCGTGATTTAAGGTTGGCAACGCTAATCGATCAGTGCCTTCAGGGCCTGCATGTCATCACTTTGTAGTTTGTGGTTAATATTGACAGCCGCGGTTGCGATTGCTCTGGCTGCTTGCGACGTCCCTTCTCTCACAAGGATCTTTTGTAATTCCGCTTTATCTGCGGCACTTGCTTTGTGTGCGATGCGAGAAATTATCTGTGCAAGCATTTTTTCATCTGCTGTACTCGATGCGTCTTCTACTATGCCTGTAAGTGCTTCCTTGTCTGTTGCTGATGGGAAATGATTAAGTTCCGAGAGTACGGAAGCCATTGTACTTATAGCGCCGTCGGCGATCGCCATGCAGGGGAAGAACACAAAGGCCACAAGATAGAATATTTTTAGTTTCATTGCCGTTTCCTGACCGGTTTCGATAGACACCCAATATATCCCTTTAGCTTTTGTATTACCTCATTCGAATGGCAGTTTATTCGTAGCGCAATGCGAAAATCGGACTGGTGCGAGCGACCTTGACCGCGTGAGAGGCGACGGTTCCCCATGCCAGTGAAATGGTAACCAGCATTGCAACTGCCCCAACGGCACAAAACCAGGGCAATAACTCAATACGAAAGTTAAAGCCGTTCAACCATTCATTGACTGCATACCAGCAAAATGGCCAGGCGATGACGTTGGCTATCAGTACAGGGCGGGCAAACTGGGTCAGTAGAAGCATCACGATTTCACCGGAAGAAGCACCCATGACTTTGCGCACTCCAATTTCTTTGGTACGTCCGGCAATGGTAAAAGATGCAAGGCCAAATAATCCCATGCAGGCTATCAGCACTGCAAGTCCGGCGAACATGGCAAGCAAGGTGCTTTGAATTTCTTCTTCTCGGTACTGCTCTGCGATATTTTCCTGCAGATGTTGAATTTGCATTTGCACCAGTGGAAACATTTCCTGCAACTTCCGCTCAATGTCTTTCGTTACCGCCTGGTATTGCCCGGCGTCATAGGAAACAATAAGGTCACTGACATCGGCAGGGATGAACATGAAGATTTCACCGTCCAGATCGCTCCTGGGCGAACCAAAATGAATATTCGGAATAACACCCACGATTGTGCTCACGATTTGATTCTGTTGACCACGATAGTAGTTCTGACCGATGGCGTCTTCAGGCGTAGCAAATCCTAAGGTCTTGACGGCAGCCTCGTTCACGACAACATTTATCTCTTGCTGTTCGGTAGAGTTCGGGTCACTGATAAAGATAGTACGGTCGTTTGCATGTTCATTGTCAAGCAGTCGACCTGCGACAGGTTTCACATCGAATTGTGCAAAGAACTCTGGGTAGACTGACCGATAAAAAATGATGACTCGTCCATCTATTCCGGGTACTTTGAGAGATAGACCCGTGTTGCGACCATCACCCGGGGTGAAGCTCGCCAGGCTTACATTCTTCACGCCGGGAATTCGAGCAGTAACATCGCGAAATGTTTCGGCGGAGTCTCCGATACGCTGGACCGAGAGTCCACGGACGCTCAGTTCGTTCTCATTGTCGTAACCCATATTCATGGATCGCGCATAGTCCGTTTGAATATAGATCAGTAATGTCATGATAATGAGTGCAGCAGAGATGGTGAATTGAAACAGGACCAAAACTGCTCGAAGACGTGAGCTTCCTGCTGCGCTCGATTTATTGGATTGCAATATCCTTGCTGGCCTAAATCCAGACATGGCCAATGCCGGGTGAATACCTGCCAGGAGTCCGACTAACAGTGTCAGGCCTAAAATAGTGAGGATCACTATGGGGTCCAGTAGGGTTGCAGTCGTAATATGCCGCTCGGTGTAGTTGCTAAAAATAGGCAGGATCAGTTCAATAATAACGAGCGCGAAAAACAAGCCGATGATTGCAGAAAGAACCGATTCAATTTCAAATTGCACAAAGAGTTGTTTGCGATTAGCGCCCATAACTTTTCTTAAGGCAACCTCCCTGGCACGCAGGGTTGATGCAGCTGTGGCCAGGTTCATAAAGTTAATGCAGGCGATTGTCAGCATAAGCAGCGCAATGCCACTAAAACTGTAAATCGTTGCAAGGCTACCCGGGGCTTTCATATCAAACTGAACGGGACTGAGCATGTGAATATCACGAACCGGCATTAATCGTGGAGTAAACAATTCGCTTCCCTTGATGCCAACGAGCACCTGAATTCGGGAAGGGAAATACTTGTCTACCCAGCCATTCATGCTGGCTTTGAGCCCATCAATGTTACGACCTTCTTTCAGTTGGATGTAAACGAAAAACGGAAGACCGTTCCAGCGATTCAGGTCCGTCGTTCCTCCCGAGCCCCTGGCCTCAAAAACTCTGTTGTCATTGAGGATAAGAAAATCAAAGTCGAAGTGAGTGTTGCCCGGCAGATTTTCCAGTACCGCCGTCACCTTGTGTTCACGCTCAAAAATCTCGTTGATAACAATGGTGCGATCCAGCCAGGGCCCCTCACCGAGATGCTTGATGGCCATTTCTTCAGTGAGGACAAGTGAAGCGGGTGCGTTGAGCGCGCCAACATGGGTGCCTTCCAGCAGTGGAAAGTCAAACATCAAAAGGAACTCCGGATCCACATAAGAGAATTCTTCCGATATTGAGCCGTCATCCTTGACTACCGTTCCGCTCCTTTGTTGCATCCTGGTTATGCGTTCTATTTCTTCATAGTCACCCGGTAGGAGGTCATAGCTTGGACCAAAGAAATTCGGTGATTCGTTAGACGGTTGACCGGGGATATTCGCAGTCGCTTCAATTCGATACAGTCGATGCACATCGGTGAACCGCTCGTCGTAGCTAAATTCATGCTTCACGAAAAGAATGATCAACGTGCAGGCTGCAAGGCCGATTGAAAGACCAGTCACGTTGATAATCGCAAACAATTTCTGGCGTTTCAGGCTACGTAGTGCAGAAATCAGGTAATTGCTGAGCATCGGGCCGCCCGGGCGATATTTTTCGCAGTATAACCTCATTAACAATCCGGGGATCGATGTTCAGGACAAGCCGAGCCCCGGTTTCGACAAAGAGAGTTCACGTTAACGGGTGGGTCGACTAAATAGGAAAGATGCACGTATTATGCCGCACATAACTAGCAGGAGAAGATTGAAGAGCAATGGCTACAGAAGAAAAGGAAAAATCTATGCGCAGGGTCGCTGCTACTTCGCTCGCAGGAACGAGCATCGAGTGGTATGACTTCTTTATTTACGGTACGGCCGCGGCACTGGTGTTTCCCACCACGTTTTTTCCAGAGGATATGCCTCCGTTAGTGGCCCTCATTGCTGCTTTCGGTACATTTGCAGTCGGTTTTATTGCGCGTCCGATTGGCGGCGTGCTGTTTGGCCATTTTGGTGATCTCACGGGTCGCAAGACGGCACTCGTTACTGCTTTGATGATGATGGGGATTGCCACAACTTTGATTGGTTTTCTGCCCACATATTCCTCCATTGGTATAACGGCTCCACTTGTGCTCACATTGTTGCGTTTCACACAGGGTCTTGCCGTGGGTGGTCAATGGGGTGGTGCGATGCTACTGGTGACCGAGAATGCGCCACCGGAGAAGCGGGGATTTTATGGTGCGTTTGCTCAAGCCGGTGCACCAGCAGGTTTGATTTTGGCAAATATCGCTTTTCTTGCCGTCAGCGGATCCCTATCTGATGAGGCATTTGTCGCGTGGGGTTGGCGGATTCCGTTTGTATTAAGTGTTGTTTTGATTGCACTCAGTTTGTATGTGCAATTGAGTCTCGAAGACACACCTGCATTCAAGGAACTCAAGGCGATGGAAGCTCAGCGCGACACCTCAGATAAGTCTGGCGATGAGAAACGGAAAAGATCGCCGGTGCTCGAAGTCATTCGCCTGCATCCCAAACAGATTTTGCTGGCTGCGGGTGCCTTCCTGTCTGTGCAGGTCACCTTCTATATACTCGTGGCGTTCGTTGTCGCCTATGGAAGTAGTCCTGCAGGTTTAGGACTGCCACGGGAAATGATACTCAC